>JAGWTW010000130.1 GCA_028868735.1 Hyphomicrobiales bacterium
CGGCGTTCGGCGTGCATTTCTCGCTGACTGGCCTCGGCCTCGCCTTTTTCGGGCCGGAAGGCGTCAGCACGCCGGCCCTGATCGAGCGCAGTTTCGAGGTCGGTCCCATGACTGTCACCGGACAGAGTCTCGCGGTCGTCATCGCAACTGTCGCGATGCTCGGCGCGCTCGGCTGGTTCTTCCGTGCGACCCTGTTCGGCAAGGCGTTGCGCGCCTGCGCCTCCAATCGTCTCGGCGCGCGGCTCGTCGGCGTCTCGACTTCTTTGGCCGGCCGGATCGCTTTCGGCGTCGCCGCGCTGATCGGCGCCATATCCGGCGTGCTCGTCGGCGCCATATCGACCATGTATTACGATTCCGGCTTCCTGATCGGCCTGAAGGGATTCGTCGCGGCGATCATCGCCGGTTTGACGAGCTATCCCGGAGCGGGCCTCGCCGCGCTCGCCGTCGGCCTCGTCGAATCCTTTTCTTCTTTCTGGGCGAGCGCCTACAAGGAAGTTCTCGTCTTCGCCGCCATCATTCCCGTGCTCGTCTGGCGATCGCTTCTCGTCGGCCATGTCGAGGAGGACGAGGAATGAACGTCGCGAAACGCTATGCGCCGCACATGTTCGCGCTGCTCGTCCTCGCCGTCCCGTTCACGGGACTGCTGCCCGCCTATTGGGTGACGCTGTTCGACTACATCGGCATATCCACGCTGGTCGCGCTCGGTCTCGTTCTGCTCACCGGCGTCGGCGGCATGACGTCTTTCGGGCAGGCCGCCTTCGTCGGCTTCGGCGCCTATTCGACCGCGGTGCTCACAACGCAATTCGGCCTTTCGCCGTGGTTGTCGCTGCCGATCTCGCTCGCGGTCACCGCGTTCGCTGCGCTTCTGATCGGCGCCGTCACCGTGCGCCTGTCCGGCCATTACCTGCCGCTCGGCACGATCGCCTGGGGCATCGCGTTCTTCTATCTCTTCGGAAACATGGAAAGTCTCGGCGCGCACGACGGCATGTCGGGCCTGCCCGCGCTCAGCATCGGCTCGTTCGCGCTGACCGACCCGCGCAATTATTTCATCGCGGTCTGGGCCGCGGTCGTGCTTGCGATGATCGCGAGCCGCAACCTGCTCGACAGTCGCATCGGCCGCGGCGTGCGCGTCTTGCGACGCGGGTCGATGCTGGCGGAATCGTTTGGAGCCAGCGCACCGAAACTGAAGCTGTTGCTGTTCGTCTATGCGGCGACGCTCGCCGGGCTCGCCGGCTGGCTTTACGCGCATTTCCAGCGCGCCGTCAGCCCCGGTCCGTTCGGCGTCGTCGCCGGCACGGAATATCTCCTGATGGCGGTTCTCGGCGGCTCCGGCCGGATCTGGGGCGCGCTGCTCGGCGCGACCGCAGTCACCGTGCTGCGCGATCAGTTGCAGGACGCGCTGCCCCATCTCGTCGGGCACACCGGCAATTACGAGACCATCGTGTTCGGCGCGATCCTCGTCCTGATCCTGCAGACGGCGCCGCGCGGACTCTGGCCGCTGATCGCCGGACCGCCGGCGCCGCCGGCCGCGCCGGAAAACGCCGGCGGCGGACCGCTCGCGACGCGCGATATGCCGCCGCACGGCGCGCCTATGCTGGAAGCGCGCGCTCTCGTGCGCCGGTTCGGCGGCCTCGTCGCGGTCAATGACGTCAGCTTCGATCTGAAGGCCGGCGAAATCCTCGCGCTGATCGGCCCGAACGGCGCCGGAAAGAGCACGACCTTCAATCTCATCACCGGCGCGCACGCTTTCGATTCCGGCGCGCTCGTCTTCCGTGGCCACGAATATGCGGCGATGACGCCGGCTCAATCCGCGCGCAACGGCGTCGGCCGCACGTTCCAGCACGTGCAATTGCTGTCCGACATGAGCGTTCTCGAAAACGTCGCCTTCGGCGGATTTTTGCGCGGCAAGGCGGGCGCGGTTTCCGCCATGACGCGGCTCGACCGCAGCGAAGAGGCGCAATTTCTCGCCGAAGCCGAGCGCCAGATCGCGCGCGTGGGCCTTGCGGACCATGCGCGAAAGCCCGCTGGCTCGCTCGCGCTCGGGCAGATGCGGCTCGTGGAAATCGCGCGCGCGCTGGTGCTCGATCCTTATCTGCTCTTGCTCGACGAGCCGGCCGCGGGGCTGCGCGTGAACGAAAAGAAGGCGCTCGCCGGTCTTCTGCGTGACTTGCGCAAACAGGGAATGTCGGTGCTGCTTGTCGAACACGACATGGATTTCGTCATGAGCCTCGCCGACCGGATCGTCGTGCTCGATTTCGGCGTGAAGATCGCCGAAGGCCCGCCCGCGGTCGTGCGCGACGATGCGCGCGTGCGGGAAGCCTATCTCGGAGAAGCGGTATGAGCGCCGCCCTGCTCTCGGCGCGCGACATGCGCGTGGCCTATGGCGGCGTCGAGGCCGTGCGCGGCGTTTCGATCGAAGCGCAGAAGGGATCGATCGTCACCGTGATCGGCGCCAACGGCGCCGGCAAGACCACGCTGCTCAACGCAATCATGGGCGTGCTGCCGTCGTCAGGCTCCGTTTCGTTCGCGGGCGAGGCGATCACGAAGACGTCGCTCGAGACGCGCGTTGCGCGCGGGCTTTGCCTCGTGCCCGAACGGCGCGAGCTCTTCGCCAACATGAGCGTGGCCGACAATCTCGAGCTCGGCGGATTTCGTCGCTCCGCGTCCGAGCGCGCCGAGACGCTCGAACAGGTCTATGCGCGTTTTCCGAGATTGCGCGAACGATGCGCGCAAGAGGCTGGCACGCTCTCTGGCGGCGAACGACAGATGCTCGCCATGGGCCGCGCGCTGATGGCGCGCCCGCGCCTCCTCATGCTGGACGAGCCGAGCCTCGGCCTCGCGCCGCGGATCGTGCGCGATGTGCTCGACATCGTGCAGGCGCTGCGGAACGACGGCGTGACGATCCTGCTGGTCGAGCAGAACGCGCGTGCGGCGCTGCAAATCGCCGACTATGCCTATGTGCTGGAGCTCGGCGCCGTTTCGGCCGAAGGAACCGCCGACCAGATTTCTTCCGATCCGCGTCTCGTCGAGAGTTATCTCGGCCTCGGCGGCGGCGACTACTGAACGAGGACACAATGGAGACCGCCGAACACGCGCGCGCCGCGCATTCCCATCAACGCGCGAAGAAAGCGATCAAGGCGCGCTATCGCTCGGCCGCGCCGCAGGGCGAGGGTCCGTGGAACGACACGATCGCGCATATGCTCGAGCATCGCAGCGTGCGCGCCTACAAGTCGGACGCACTTCCCGACGGCGCGCTCGAACGCATCGTCGCGGCGGCGCAATCTGCGGCGACCTCCTCCAACATGCAGACATGGAGCGTCGTCGCGGTCGCCGATCCCGAGCGCAAGGCGCGGCTCGCGAAAATCGCCGGCAATCAGAAGCACATCCTGCAGTGCCCGGTGCTGCTGGTCTGGATCGCGGATCACTCGCGCATCCGCGCGCTCGGCGAAAGCGCAGGCGCGCCCGTCGAAGGCCTCGACTATTTCGAATCCTTTCTCGTCGCCGCGGTCGACACGGCGCTCGCGGCGCAAAATGCGGTGGTCGCCGCGGAATCGCTTGGTCTCGGTGCGGTCTATATCGGCGCTCTGCGTAACAATCCCGAAGCGGTCGCAGCGGAGCTCGCTCTGCCGAGAGGCGCCGCGGCCATGTTCGGCCTTTGCCTCGGCTATGCCGATCCCGCCGGCGCGAGCGACGTGAAGCCGCGCCTGCCGCAGACATCCGTGTTCCATTGCGAGCAATATGATCCGGGCAGGACGACGTCCGAGGCGCTTGCCGCCTACGACGCCGACATGCAGGCCTTCCAGAGCGAACAGGGCATGGCGCCGGCGCCTTGGACCACGACCGCGCTCGCCCGTTTTCGGAACGCGCAATCGCTCAACGGACGCGATCGCCTGAAGGCGGCGTTCAGGGCGCTGGGCTTTGCGATGAAGTAACCGTCGCGAAGCACGCGGGCCGCGGCCGCCTGCGCGACGCCTGTGGCGCAGGCGCCGCGGGACAGGATCGCTGAATTTCAGAAAATTTTGCCGGGATTGAGCGTCGCCTTGGGGTCCAGCGCGCGCTTGATCGCGCGCATCATGGCGACCTCCGTTTCGCTGCGGCTGATCGGCAGCCATTGCTTCTTCTCGAGGCCGATGCCGTGCTCGGCCGAAATAGAGCCGCCGACCGCCTTCAGCGGGGCGTAGACGCGTTTTTCGACGATGGGCTTGGCTTGCGCATAGGATTCGGGCGCGACCTGCACGATCACATGCAGATTGCCGTCGCCGAGATGGCCGAAAATCCAGAGCTTATGTGCGCCGACTGCGTCTGGCAGCGCGGCGGCGAGGTCCTGCGTAAACCTCTCCATCGCCGCGATCGGCAAGGAAATGTCGAAAACGATGGGCGAGCCGTCGCGTCGGACCTGTCCGACATCGTCGCGCAGCGCCCAGAGCGCTTTCGCCTCCGTCTGCGATTGCGCGATGACGGCGTCTGCGATCAGCCCCTGCTCCAGCGCGGATTCGAGCGCGGCGGCGAAACGCGCGGCGTCGGCCTCCTGATCGCCGCCCTGCGCCTCGATCAGCATGTAATAGGGATAATCCTGTTTCAACGGCGCACGCCCCGCGGCGGGCGGCGTGGTCACGAGACGATAGAAAGCGTTCCACATCGCCTCGAAAGCCGACAGCCCGCCGCCGAGCGCGCGGTCGGCATGACGCAACATGCCGACCATGCCGGCGAAACTTTCGGCGGCGACGAAAGCGACATTGTTGCTGACGGGCTTTTCACGCAGCCGCAACACGAGCCGCGTGATGACGCCGAGGGTGCCTTCGCCGCCGATGAAGAGCTGCTTCAGATCGTAGCCGGTGTTGTTCTTGATGAGCTGGTTCATAGACGAGACGATTGTCCCGTCCGCGAGCACGGCCTCGAGGCCCAGAACCATGTCGCGCATCATGCCGTAACGGATGACGCGGTTGCCGCCGGCGTTGGTCGAGGCGGCGCCGCCGATCGTCGCGCTGCCGCGACCTCCGAGATCGAGCGGAAATTGCAAGCCGTGCTCGTCGGCCGCATTCTGCAATTGCTCCAGAACGACGCCTGCCTGCACGATCGCGGTGCGCTGGTCGGGATCGATCTTCTCGATCGCGCGAATCCGTTCGAGCGACAACACGACGTCTGTCGGCCCGGCCTGCGTGCCGCGCACGAGGCCGCTCATGCCGCCGTGCGTCACGACCTTGAGGCCCTTCTCGTTGCAGTAATGCAAGACTGCGCCGACCTGTTCCGTCGTCTTCGGCCGCGCGAGCGCGGCGGCGGTCATGCGCTCCGCCCGCCCGACGCCGATGGCGCGGGTCGCGACCTCTTCGGCGTCGATCACGCCGTCAGCGCCGATCAGGGCGCGCAAGTCCGTGACGATGTCCATGTCGGGCCCCCGCCCTGAGCGCAGCTTTCGGGCCGCGTTCGACGGAGCCGCGCCCGTTCGTTCGGGATAGACGATTTTACGGCGAAGGTCATCGCCGGCCGCGACGCCTTCGCCCGCGGCGCGCCAAGACGCCGGGTGTGGCGACCCCGACAGGATTCGAACCTGTGACCTACTGCTTAGAAGGCAGTTGCTCTATCCAGCTGAGCTACGGGGTCGTACGAAGACCGGGCCGTCGGCGGGTCAGTGCGTCCACTGGCCGACGCGGCCCGGCCGGAAATTGTCGGAATAGGAGATGGTCCGCCGGGGCGAAGGCTTCGGCTCCTCGACCACATAGGCGATCGCGTTGCGTTCGGCGTAGGCGATTGCTTCTTCCTTGGTATCGAAGGTCAAGCGAATCTGGCTCTTCATGTCGTCCGACGAAACCCAGCCCATGAGCGGATCGTGGCCGCGCGGGCGCTCGGGCGCATAGACCAGATGCCAGCGCTTGGTGCGCCCGGCGCCGGACTGGGTTGCGGACCTTGTCGGCCGGAAAATGCGTGCGCTCATTGTCTTGCCCGTCTGACCTTGCCTGAAGTCGCTGTCGCCTCGCTGTCGAACGAGGCGGCGCCATCGTCGTCTCGCGCCGTCACGGGCTGGTCGGGGCAGCAGGATTCGAACCTGCGACCCTCTGCTCCCAAAGCAGATGCGCTACCAGGCTGCGCCATACCCCGTCTCGGCCCGCGGGACACATCGCGGACTGGCTATCATGCGCCGGGCGCCCGAACAAGGCGCAGTCTCGTCGCAGGTTACCGACCGAACATGGGGTGCCGCACCATGTCGCCGGCTTGCAAATTTATTTTGGCCGCAGCTCCGGCGTTGAGCTCAACAACCCCCGTCACCGGCCCGCCGGACGGTATGGTCCGCTCCGAGAACGGTTCCGTATTGGCTGCGATCGACACGACCCGCCCATCCTTGCCTACGAAAACCATGTCGAGCGGTATGTAGGTGTTCTTCATCCACATTTGCACGGCTTCGTCCTTGCCGAAGTCGAACAGCATGCCGCGATCCGGCGGCAGGTATCGACGGAACATGAGGCCGCGCTCGTGCTCGGCCGGGGTGCGCATCACCTCGACGGAAAATGCGTGTTCGCCGGACTTCGTGACAAAGGTCAGCTTTTCGAGATCCGGCGCCGCGCGCGCCGGCGAAGCAGCGAGCACGAAAGCGAACAGGGCGAGAGCGATGTTGCGAAACATGCCGCGACGATAGGCGCAATCGCGCCGCCGAGGAAGCGGCGCGCGAGGCCGGGAGGCTCAGTGCTGCGCGGGAAGCGCTGTCTCCAGCGGCCGCACTTCGGCCGCCATCAGGCCCTTCGGACCGTCCCCGAAACGGGCCAGCAGCGAGTCGCCGGGTTTAAGTTCGGCGATGCCATAGCGCCGCAGCGTCTCCATGTGCACGAAGATATCTTCCGTGCCCTCGCCGCGGGTCAGGAAGCCGAAGCCGCGAATGCGGTTGAACCATTTGACGATGACGATCTCGAACCCGCCGGTCGGCGTGACGCTGACGTGAGTGCGCGCGGCAGGCGACGACGCCGGATGGACCGCGGTCGATTCGTCCATGGAAAGAATGCGGAAGACCTGAAGGCCCTTCGCGCGACGCTGCGCCTCGCAGACGACGCGCGCGCCTTCATAGGCGGTCTGGAAACCGTCGCGGCGGAGGATCGTCACATGCAAAAGCACGTCGCTCGATCCGTCGTCGGGAACGATGAAGCCATAGCCCTTGGAGACGTCGAACCACTTGATGCGGCCCGCAAGCTCTACGAGTTCTACCGGCGCCTGCTCCGTCGCCGTTTCCTGCGCGCCGCCAATCGACGGAATAAAAGGATCTTTGCCGCCCAATTTTTTACCCCCCGAACGCCGGTCGGAAATCCCTTTCGTCGGGGACTTCTCGGACGCCGAATCGCCGAGCCACTCCAGAATCACTTAATGAAAAGATAACATTCATTGACGATGCACAAACCACAAAATTGAATTGCCTGTGGATGACCGGGCGCATCAGCTTGACGCAAAAGGCGCGAGAATATCGCCGATATCCCCGCGCAAAACGACGTCGGCTGCATCGTCGAGCGCGGTTTCGTCGCGATTGACGATTGCGAGTATCGCGCCGTTTCGCTTGGCGATAACGGGAAAGCCCGCTGCGGGATAGACGACGAGCGATGATCCGACCGCAAGGAACAGATCGCAGAGTTCCGTCTCCTCCCGCGCCTTGCGCATGGCTTGCTCGGGCATCGCTTGACCGAACGAAACGGTCGCCGACTTGATCGCGCCGCCGCACGCGCATTGCGGCGCAGCTCCGGTCCGTTCGAATTCCGCGCGCACATCAGGCAATTCGTAGCGCTGCTCGCAGCGCAGACATTTCGCGTAAGTGCCATTGCCGTGAAGTTCGATCACCCGGTCCGCGGGCGCACCCGCCGCCTGATGCAATCCGTCGATGTTCTGCGTGACGATCGCGCCCATTTTGCCCGAGCTGACAAGGCGCGCAAATGCGCGATGGCCACGCCCGGGGCCCGCGCCGGCGTAGATGTCGTCCATCGCGAATTTGCGTCGCCAGGCCTCCTCGCGGGCGAGCGGATCGGCGACGAAAAGCGAGAAATCGATCGGTTTGTGCTTCATCCAGGGCGAATTCGGCGAACGAAAATCAGGAATGCCGCATTCCGTGGAAATGCCGGCGCCTGTGAAACCGACCGCGCGTTGCGACTGCGAAAAAAGACGCGCGAGTTCGGATTGCGCCTCGTCGACCGAGGTGACGATCATGCTGGCCTCCTCTAAGCCGCCCGCGTCCGTCGTTCGCCGACTTTAACGCGCAATGCGCGAAAAGCGAGCGGCTCGCGCGTCAGATCGCCTTACGCGCGCGCAGCGCGGCGATTTCGTCGGGGCTGCGGCCGAGTTCGGCGAGTATTGCGTCGGTATGCTCGCCGAGCGCCGGCGGGGCGCGATGTTCGACCGGCGTCTTCGAGAGATTGAGCGGCGATCGGACGAGACGCACGTTCTGGCCGCTGCTGTGCGGCAGCGATATCGCAAGGCCGCGATGGCGCACCTGCGCATCCGCGAACACCTCGTGCATGTGGTTGATCTGCCCGCATGGCACGTTCGCCTTCGCGCAGCGTGCGACCCAGACGGCCGTCGGCGCGCTCTTGAGATAAGGCGCGAGGACGTCGCGCAACTCGTAGCGGCGCGCGAAGCGTTCCGTGTTGGTCGCGAAACGCGGATCATCGGCGAGTTCAGGCGCGCCGATCACCATCGAGAGCGCGCGGAACTGGGCGTCGTTGGAGACCGCGATGATGACGCTTCCGTCCGCAGTCTCGAACGCATCCGAAGGCGCGACCACCGCATTGGTGTTGCCGGAGCGCGTCGGCACCTTGCCGTTGAGGAGAAATCCCACGGCGAGATTGGCGTTGAGCGCAACGGAGGCGTCCAGCATGGCGGCGTCGATGAACTGGCCTTCGCCGGAGGCGTTGCGATGCATCAGGGCCGCGAGGACGGCGATCGTCGCATAAAGGCCGGTCACCATGTCGGTAAGCGGAATGGCGGTTCGCAGCGGCGAGGATCCCGGCGCGCCCTCCGGCTGCCCGTTCGTGCTCATGAGGCCCGACATGGCTTGCATGATGAAATCGTAGGCAGGGCGCGCGGCGTAGGGTCCGTCGTGTCCGAAACCGGTGATCGAGCAATAGACGACGTCCGGCCGCACCGCCCGTATTCCCTCGTAGTCGAGGCCGAACTTGCCGAGCGCTCCCGCCTTGAAATTCTCGACGAAGACATCGCAGGTCGCCGCCAGCTCCCGCACCAGCCCGGCGCCCTCCTCGCTCGCGATGTCGATCGTCATCGAGCGCTTGCCGCGATTGCAGGCCATGAAGATCGCGCTGTTGTTGGTCGGCTTGCGTTCGGCGTCCTCGAGGAACGGCCCCATCATGCGGGTATCGTCGCCCGCCCCCGCGCGTTCGATCTTGATCACTTCCGCGCCGAGATCGGCCAGAATTTGCGTGCACCATGGTCCCGACACTACGCGCGAGAGATCGAGCACCCGCACGCCTGACAATACGCCCGCCATGTTTCCTCCCTGCCGCCCTTGCCGGGCGTGAGGTCATCATAGGCGGCCATCGCCGCGCGCTCCAGCCTTGGAGCATGCGTTAAAATTTGGTTGCTCGACGAAAGAATTCAGAAATGTATTTGCGCCAGCCTTACCAAAGGCTGAGGCAGGGCGAGGGAGCGTCATGTCCAGATCGCCAGTGGAATTCGACCCGCGATTTCGGCGGATCGGCGGAGCGAAAGCGGCGCGCGGCGCGCGCAGTTCGGGCAGACAGGCAGTCCTGCTGCTCGTCTACGCCGCGCTCGCCGGCTCCGCGGTCGCGCTCTATTTCGTGCTCGTAAGGTAAGTCCGGTCAGCCGCGACGGCGTTCGCGCAGGCGGCGGAAATCATCGCCCGCATGATGCGACGAGCGCGTGAGCGGGGTCGCCGCGACCATGAGAAACCCCTTGGCGTAGGCGACGGTCTCGTACGCTTTGAATTCCTGGGGCGTTATGAATTCAACGACTTCGTGATGCTTGCGCGTTGGTTGCAGGTATTGCCCGATCGTCAGGAAATCCACGTCGGCCGAGCGCAGGTCGTCCATCAATTGCAGGACTTCATTGCGCGCCTCGCCGAGGCCGACCATGATCCCCGACTTGGTGAAAATCTGCGGGTCGAGCTCCTTCACGCGCTGCAACAGCCGGATCGAATGGAAATAGCGGGCGCCGGGCCGAACCGTCAGATAATTCGACGGGACGGTCTCGAGATTGTGGTTGAAGACATCGGGACGGGCCGCGACCACAGCTTCCAGCGCGCCCTCCTTGCGCAGGAAATCGGGCGTCAGGATTTCGATCGTCGTGGCCGGACTCCTGGCGCGGATGGCGCGAATGGTCGCCACGAAATGGCCGGCGCCGCCGTCGGCAAGATCGTCCCGGTCGACCGAGGTCACGACCACGTGGTCAAGGGCCAGTTTCGCGACCGCGTCGGCGACCTTCTCCGGCTCGTCGGCGTCGAGCGCGGCGGGCATGCCGGTGCGCACATTGCAGAACGCGCAGGCGCGCGTGCACGTGTCGCCCATGATCATGAACGTGGCGTGCTTCTTCTCCCAGCACTCGCCGACATTGGGGCAGCCGGCCTCCTCGCAGACCGTGACGAGCTTGTTCTCCCGGACGATCCGGTTGGTCTCCGCCCATTTTGCGGAGCCGGGCGCCTTGACCCTTATCCACGCCGGCTTGCGCAGAACGGGCGTATCGGGACGCGCCGCCTTCTCCGGATGGCGCGGCGCGGTTGCGGACGTCTTCGTCCGCGGATCGTTGGCGAGGGTATCAATGACGACTGGCATGGAATCCGGTCCCGTGGCCGCTGGCCGGGAAGCTTCTCTATATAGGCCGCCGCGGCTCGAGCCTCAAATGGCGGCCGACGCTTCGGACGTCGCGGGACTCGCAGGCTCCTGGCCTGGCGACTACATGTGGATCACGCGTCCATAAGCGTCGAGCACGCTTTCGTGCATCATTTCCGAGAGGGTGGGATGCGGGAAGACCGTGTTCATCAGCTCTTCCTCGGTCGTCTCGAGGTTCATGGAGACGACGAAGCCCTGGATCAGCTCGGTCACCTCGGCGCCCACCATATGAGCGCCGAGCAGTTTGCCGGTCTTCGCGTCGAACACGGTCTTGACCATGCCGTCCGGCTCGCCGAGCGCGATCGCCTTGCCGTTGCCGGTGAAATTGAACCGGCCGATCTTGACGTCATAGCCGGCGGCTTTGGCCTTGGCTTCGGTCAGACCGACGGAGGCGACCTGCGGGTTGCAATAGGTGCAGCCCGGGATCATCGCCTTGTCCATGACATGGGGATGCAGGCCCTTGATGGCCTCGACACAGATCACGCCCTCGTGCTCGGCCTTGTGGGCGAGCATCGGCGGGCCCGCGACGTCGCCGATCGCATAGATGCCCGGGACGTTCGTGCGGCCGTAGCCGTCGATGACGACGCAGCCACGGTCCGTCTTCACGCCCAGCGCCTCGAGCCCGAGGTTCTCGATATTGCCGACCACGCCGACCGCCGAGATCAGGCGCTCGGCCGTGATCGTCTGCGTCTTGCCCTTGTCGTCCTCGAGCGT
>JAGWTW010000017.1 GCA_028868735.1 Hyphomicrobiales bacterium
AGAAGCCCCCCCCCGAGACTTGAGCGAATTAGCTTTATCTTAACCAATGCGTTTCGACCGTCTGTGCTAATTTGGCAACTTGTGAATTTTTTTCCTCGGCCCCTGAATAGCGCCGCCAAAGCCTGGCGCCGTAATGTACGCCCAATTGAATTGGGGCCTCGGAGATACGCCAATGACACGGGACGCGGCGCTTGCGACAGGGACCGCCTATGCGGACGCCTACCGCGCCTTCGACTTCGCGAAAGCCGCGCGGGCGCTCGCCGGCGATCTCGCGGCGAACGTCAACGTCTGCGTCGAATGCTGCGACCGCTGGGCCGGCGACCCCGGGCGTCTCGCGCTGCGCTGGCGCGACGCCGACGGCCGCGCGAAAGATGTGACGTTCGCCGCGTTGCGCGACGCCTCGGCGCGTTTCGCCAATCTGCTCGTGCGCCTCGGCGTGCGGCCGGGCGACCGCGTCGCCGGCATGTTGCCGCGCACGCCCGATCTTCTCACCGTCATCCTCGGAACCTGGCGCGCAGGCGCGGTCTATCAGCCGCTCTTCACCGCGTTCGGTCCCAAGGCGATCGAGCATCGGCTCTCGACCAGCAAGGCGAAACTCGTCGTCACCGATCCCGCGAACCGCGCCAAGCTCGACGAGGTTCCGAACGCGCCTGACATCGCCGTCGTGACGCCGGCCGCCGGCCCGCAGCCGATGCGCGCGGGCGACATCGACCTCGCCGCGGAACTCGCGCGGCAGTCGACGGATTTCGCGCCCGTCCCGCGCTCGGGCGACGATCTCTTTCTGCTGATGTCGACCTCCGGCACGACCGGCCTGCCGAAGGGCGTGCCCGTCCCGATCAAGGCGCTCGTCGCCTTCCGCACCTACATGACCGGCGCGGTCGACCTGCGCCCCGACGACGTGTTCTGGAACGTCGCCGATCCCGGCTGGGCCTACGGCCTTTATTACGCCGTCACCGGGCCGCTGATGCTCGGCTGCGCGACGACCTTCTACGACGGACCCTTCACGGTGGAATCGACCTACCGGCTGATCGAGGAGCTCGGCGTCGTCAATCTCGCCGGTTCGCCGACCGCCTTCCGCCTGCTGATCGCCGCCGGCCCGGAAGCAGCCGCCCGCGTGAAAGGCAAACTGCGCGTCGTCTCCAGCGCCGGCGAACCGCTCAACCCCGAAGTCATCCGCTGGTTCAACGAACATCTCGCCGCGCCGATCGGCGATCATTACGGACAGACGGAAATCGCGATGGTGGTGAACAACCATCACGGGCTGCCGCACGAGATGCGGATCGGCTCGGCCGGCTTTTCCATGCCGGGATTCCGCATGGTGGTTCTGGACGACGAGGATCGCGAACTGCCGGCGAACGTTCCGGGCGTGCTGGCGGTCGATGTCGCGAAATCGCCGGCCATGTTCTTCACGGGCTATCTCGACGAGACGACGCCGGCCGTGCGCAACGGCTATTACCGCACCGGCGATACAGTGGAGCTCGAACCTTCAGGCCATATCAGCTTCGTCGGCCGCTCCGACGACGTCATTACTTCTTCGGGCTATCGCATCGGTCCGTTCGACGTCGAAAGCGCGCTGCTCGAACACCCTTCCGTCGTCGAGACGGCCGTGGTCGGCAAGCCCGATCCCGAACGCACGGAAATCGTGAAGGCGTTCGTCGTGCTGAAGCCCGGCTACGCCGGCGGCCCGGAACTCGAGGAAGAATTGCGCCAGCACGTGCGCAAGCGCCTCTCCGCCCATGCCTATCCCCGCGAAATCGCCTTCGTCGCCAGCCTGCCGAAGACGCCGAGCGGCAAGATCCAGCGCTTCATCCTCCGCAATGCGGAGAAGGGCTGAGCGCGAACGGCGTGCGCGGCTAGCAAACGGCCTTTCGCATGATCGGAACTTCGGACATTGCGAGCACCGCGCGGATCATCGCGCTCATCCGCGCAGGCGCGAGCTGTGCGTTTTTTTCGCCGGCCGCCACGACCGCCTGAAATTCCGGCCGCCGCGCAACGTCGCGGTCGAGCAACGACATGCCCCACCCCTCGAAGCGCACGTCGCGCAGGGCTTCGTCGTCGATCCTGACGACGCCGAAATGCCGCTCGTCCCGGCTGATCCGGGCGAACAGCGTGTCGATCGCCGCTTCCTCGCCCGCGATTATCTGAAAGAAGTTGAGCCCGTTGAAGGCGAGCACGCCGGAGATGCGGTTTTCGGCGTTGGACGCGGCGAAGTCGATCGCCATGCGCTCGACTTCTTCGACCGGCATCGACGAGCTAGCGGTGCTGACGTAACAAATTACTTTGTAAGGCATTGATTTCTATCCAAACCGCAATGCCGCAATTCTACACGCCGCGGCGTTGCGATCAACCGCAGGCGGCAGCGGCCGCCCGCGGCTGGTGACAGGCGGGACCCAGAGTCTGTTCAGTATCGCCAAACATCGCCGAAGCATGAACACGTCGTCAGCGCGCCCAGCGCGCTGGACGGCCTGGGCCTCGTCGCCGGGCCGATCGGACTACTGACCGCCGGGGCGACCGCGATCCCGCGCCGAACGATCCCGGCCGGACGGGGCAGGACGCCGTATTTCTGATCACGCTGCTGGCGACCGGCGCGAGCGGGCTCGCCCTGCTGGGCCTGCGCGCCACGCCGGCCACGGGTCTGCTGCTGGCCGTTCGTCTCGGCGTCGTCGCCGCGCTGTGTCTGTCCATGCCTATGGAAAATTCGTGCATGGATTCGACCGTCTTGCCTCCCTCGAACGTAATGGATACGAATTGAAAGCGCTACGGTCCGAATCCGCTCCTGAATCGCCCGACGGTGCGCGAACGGATGAGGCTGGCTGCACGGCGGAAACCGCAGAGACGGGACCGCATCGTCGAGAGAGGGAAACATGAAGATTTCACGTCGTCAGTTCGCCGCGGGCGCGGCCGCAACCGGCGGTCTGATCGCCTGCCCGGCGGTCGCCCAGCAGGCGCCCATCGTCATCAAGTTCAGCCACGTCGTCACCAACGACACGCCCAAGGGCAAGGGCGCGCTGAAATTCAAGGAACTCGCCGAGAAATACACGGACGGGAAGGTCAAGGTCGAGGTCTATCCCAACTCCTCTCTCTACAAGGACAAGGAAGAGATCGAGGCGCTGCAGCTCGGCGCGGTGCAGATGCTGGCGCCGGCGACGGCCAAGTTCGCGCCGCTCGGCGCCAAGGAGTTCGAGGCGCTCGATCTGCCGTTCGCCTTCAAGGACGACGAAAACTTCCAGAAGGCGATGAAGGGCCCGCTCGCGCAGTTCCTGTTCTCGAAGCTCGAGCCCAAAGGCGTGAAGGGCCTCGCTTTCTGGGACAACGGCTTCCACATGTTCTCCGCCAACAAGCCGCTCATCAAGCCTGCCGACCTGCAGGGCGTGAAGGTGCGCATTTCCGGCTCGAAGGTCGCCGACAGATACTTCCGGCTGTGCGGCGCGATCCCGCAGATCCTCGCCTTCTCGGAAGTCTATCAGGCGCTGCAGACCGGCGTCGTCGACGGCTGCGAAAACACGCCGTCGAACTATCTGACGCAGAAGTTCTACGAAGTGCAGAAGAACATCACGATCGCCCGCCACGCCCATCTGCAATATGCGGTCATCGTGAATTCGAAATATTGGGAAGGCCTGCCGCCCGACGTGCGCACAGCCCTGGAAAAGGCGATGTCCGAGGCCACCGATTTCACGAATAAAGACGCCCAGCAGGACAACGCCGAGGCGCTCGAGACGATGAAGAAGTCGGGGAAGTGCGAATTCCACGTCGCCACCGATGCCGAGCGCGCGGCCTGGAAGACGGCGATGGACCCGACCTACGAATGGGCGATCGGCCGCGTCGGCAAGGAAGCCGTCGACATGATCCGCAAGGCTTCCGCAGCCTGACTCTGGCAAGTGAACGGGCGGCCGTGGCGACGCGGCCGCCTCGTTAAGCTGAGGGCGCCGACGGTGCTGCGCATACTCGATCGTCTCGAAGAGACCATAGTCGGCTCGCTGATCGCGGCCGCGACGCTGCTCATATTCGTTGCGGTGCTGCATCGCTACGGCGCCGACCTTTCGATCAAGCTGTCGAAATGGGCGGCCGCGCAAGGATTGATGACGCTGTCGAACGGGGCCAGGGACGTCTTCCTGTGGGTCAGTTCGTTTGACCTTTCCTGGGCGCAGGAGCTCTGCATCTTCATGTTCGTCTGGATGGCCAAGTTCGGCGCGGCCTATGGCGTGCGCACCGGCGTCCATGTCGGCGTCGATATCGCGCTGCAAAAACTGCATCCCGGCTCGCGCCACAAGGTGATCGTGTTCGGGCTTTTGTGCGGCGCGCTGTTCACCTTCGTGATCGGATCGTTCGGCGCGAAATTCGTCCGTGACATGTATCTCACCGGCCAGCAGTCGAACGATCTCGAAGCGCCGATGTGGCTCGTCTATCTCGCAATCCCGTGTGGCAGCCTGCTCATGTGCTTCCGTTTCCTTCAGGTCGCCTACAATTTCGCCCGCACCGGGGAATTGCCGCACACCGACGAGAGCCATGTCGAGGGGATCGACGAGGTCGAAAATTCACCGGTGTTCACCGAGCACGCCCATGCGGCCCCCGGAGCGAGGCCATGAGCGCGATCGCGGCCGACGCGGCGCCGCCTCCGCCTTCGCGATCCGGCTTCAGCCTCGGCGGCCTGATCATCTTCGTCCTGCCGATCGTTTTTGCGGCGCTCTGCTTCGCCAACAAGTTCGGCCTGATCGTCGTTCCGCCCGGGCCGCGCGTCGGCATCATCTTCGCGATGCTGATCTCGATGATGCTGACGGGTATGCCGATCTCGATCTCGCTCGGCCTGACCGTCCTCGTCTTCATCTACACGATGACGGCGGTGCCGCTGGATGCAGTCGCGCTCAAGCTTTTCACGGGCATCGAGAAGTTCGAGATCATGGCGATCCCGTTCTTCATTCTGGCCGGCAATTTTCTGACGCATGGCGGCGTGGCGCGGCGAATGATCCGGTTCGCCACATCGACCATCGGCCACTGGCACGGCGGGCTCGCGCTCGCCGGCATCGTGTCCTGCGCCATGTTCGCGCTGGTGTGCGGATCGAGCGTGGCGACCGTCGTGGCGATCGGCTCCGTGCTGCTGCCGGAAATGGTCAAGCACGGCTATCCCATGCGCTTCGGGGCCGCGGTCATCACGGTCGCCGGGTCGCTCGGCATTCTGATGCTGCCGTCGATCCCGAAGGTCATCTACGCGATTTCCACAAACACCTCGATCGGCGCGCTGTTCGTCGCGGGCGTGCTGCCCGGCGTGATCCTGACGATCATGCTCTGCGCAGTGACATGGTGGATTTCCCGCAGCAGGAATTATCCGCGACTGTCTCGCGCGACCTGGCGCGAGTGCCTCACCGCGTTCCGCGAGAGCGTCTGGGGGCTGATGCTCGTCGTCATCATCATCGGCGGCATCTACACGGGCATCTTCACGGCGACCGAAGCCGCCGCCGTCAGCGCGATCTACGCTTTCTTCGTGTCGGTGTTCGTCTACGGCGAAATGGGCATGAAGGACGTGCCCCGCGTGCTGCTGCGCTCGGCCAACATGAGCGCGATGCTGCTCTACATTATCACCAACGCCACTCTTTTCTCGTTCGTACTCGCCAACGAAAACATCCCGAACGCGCTCGCCGACTGGTTGATCAGCCTGCACATGGGGCCGTGGGGCTTTCTGCTGGTCGTCAATCTGCTGCTGCTGATCGCCGGCAATTTCATGGATCCGAGCTCGATCATCCTCATCATGGCGCCCATCCTGTTCCCGACCGCGATGAAGCTCGGCGTCGATCCGATTCATTTCGGCATTCTCATCGACGTCAACATGGAGGTCGGTCTGTGCCATCCGCCTGTCGGGCTCAATCTTTATGTCGCCTCGGGCATTTCCAAGATCGGCATCACCGATCTCACCAAGGCGGTCATGCCCTGGCTTCTGACGATGCTGGCCTTCCTCGTCCTCGTGACTTATGTACCCTGGCTGTCGCTGGTCTTGCCGAAAATGCTCGGAATGATGTAGGCGGCGGAGGCTGACGAATGCGGGATTTCATTGCCGTTCCTTGTCTGTTCATGCGGGGCGGCACATCGCGCGGCCCTTATTTCGACGCGGCCGATCTCCCGGCTGATCCCGCAGCCCGCGACCGCTTTTTGCTGGCAGCCATGGGCTCGCCCGACATCCGCCAGATCGACGGCCTCGGCGGGGCGACGACGTTGACCAGCAAGATCGCCATCGTCTCGAAGTCCACGCGGCCCGGTTGCGATGTCGATTATCTGTTTGCGCAGGCTGACATTGAAAAGCCGCTGATCGATACCGCGCCGTCCTGCGGCAATATGCTTGCCGGCGTCGGTCCGTTTGCGATCGAACGCGGGCTCGTCGCCGCGGAGGACGGCGAAACGCGGGTCACGATTTTCAACGTCAATACGTCATCGCGCATCGAAGCATTGGTGCAGACGCCGGGTCGCGTCGTGGCTTATGACGGCGACGCGCGGATCGACGGCGTGCCGGGAACGGCCGCGCCGATCATTCTCAATTTCATGGATGTCGTCGGTTCGAAGACGGGAAAATTGCTGCCGACCGGCAAGGCGCGCGACGTGATCGACGGCGTCGAGGTGACATGTATCGACGTCGCGATGCCGATGATCCTTATGCGTGCGCGCGATCTGGGTCTTGATGGCGCAGAGGGAAAGAGCGCATTCGACGGCGACCGGGCGCTGATGGCGCGGATCGAGGCCATACGCTTGCAGGCTGGCCGGCTGATGGGCCTGGGCGACGTCTCGGACAAGGTCGTGCCGAAGGTCGGCGTGCTGTCGGCAGCCCGCAAGGGCGGTACGATCACGTCCCGCTATCTGACGCCGCACGCCCTGCACGCCGCCCATGCGGTCACCGGCGGCGTCTGCGTCGCGTCCGCCTGCGGCGTCAAAGGTTCGATCGCACATGAATTTGCGACCGAAGACCCGGCGAATCCACGCAACGTTGTCATCGAACATCCCAGCGGCGAGATCGAAATCCTGCTGACGACGAAGGGCGAGGGCGAAAACGTGTCGATCACCGCCGGAACATTGCGGACTGCGCGTCTCATCATGCGCGGCGAGGTTCTCGTGCCGCGCAGGCTGATGGACTGACTGAGAGGCGCCTGCCCGAATTGCGCGTCACACGCGGCGCGTCGAGGCAAGCACGCGGTCGACCATCTGCGGCGCAAGGCCGAGATAATTGCCCGGCGTCGTCAGGCGCGCGATCGTTGCGCGGTCAATACGGTTTGTGACCCGCGGATCGGCGGACAGCGCCTCGGCGAGGCTTATCTGTTTTTCATTCGCCACGCGGCAGGCGTCATAGACGACGTCGTGCGCGTCCTGGCGGCCAATCTGCGGCGCGAGGCCCATCATGACCGCTTCGGCGACGATGAGTCCGCGGCTGATGTCGAGATTTTTCGCCATCTGCTTCTCATCGACGATCAGTCCGCCGAGAGCGAACTTGGCCTGATGCAACGCGCCGGCGGCGAGCACGAAGCTTTCCGGAATCGCCATCCATTCAGCGTGCCAGGGACCAGTGGCGCGTTCGAAATCCTGCACCATCGCGTCCAGCATCAGTCCGGCGTGCTGACGCACGCCCTTGCAGGCCGCCAGCATCAGTTCGGACGAGATCGGATTGCGTTTCTGCGGCATGGTCGAGGATGCGCCGCGCCCCTTGACGAAAGGTTCGTAGACCTCGGCGAATTCGGTCGACGCCATGATCATGATGTCGAGGGCGATTTTTCCGAGCGAACCGGTCGCCAGGGCCAGAAAATTGATGACTTCCGCCAGCCCGTCGCGCGCGACATGCCAGGTGGAAATGGGCACACCGAGCCCCAGTTCCTCGCACAGCGCCGCCTGCACCTCGAATCCCTTGTCGCCAAGCGATGCGAGCGTGCCGGCTGCGCCGGCAAATTCGCCGACAAGAACGCGCGGCTTCAATTGATCGAGACGTTCGGCGTGACGGTCGAACATGGCTAGCCAGATCGCGGTTTTGTAGCCGAACGTGGCCGGCAGCGCCTGCTGCAAATGGGTGCGGCCGGCGATCGGCGTATCGCGATGGCGTTTCGAGAGATCCGCGAGAATTTTGCGGAGATCAGCGATCTCCTGTTCGATGACCTCCAGGCCCGCGCGCACCTGGAGGATGACGGCGGTGTCCATGATGTCCTGCGTCGTCGCGCCCCAGTGCACATAGCGGCCGGACTCGCCGCACTGCTTCGCCATCTGGTGGACGAGCGGCAGGATCGGATAGCCGACGATATCAGTCTCGTGGCGCAGCAGATCGAAATCGAACGCGGAAACATCCGTGCGCTTCGCGATCTCTTCTGCCGCCTCGGCGGGAATGACGCCGCAGCGCGCTTCGGCCTTCGCCAGCGCGATCTCGACCTCTGCGTAGCGGGAGATCAGCGCGTAGTCGGAAAAGATTTCGCGCATGCGCGGCGTACCGAAGGCGTCGCGGAACAGGATGGAGTCGAGGACGGTCGTGGCGGTCGGAACGGCGGGGCGCATGGCTTGATTTCCCTTATTTATGTTCGCACTCGCGGGCGCAATCGAAAACGCCGATATTAAGCCATCGGGTGGACGAATTGACGAGCATTTTCCCCAGACGATTTGGCAGGCCGCGTGTGGCGAGCCAGACGGGCATGAACGTCAACGAAGTCGTCTCCAATCACGCCAACGAGATTCCTGGACAGCCGCTCGGCGCCCGAAGCCGGTTCACCCGATTGATCATGTCGATTGCTCGCAATCTTCGAACAACACAATTCATGCGCCTTGTGACAGCGTTGCAGATGCGCGACCGTCTAGCGTCGGCGCTCGTCGCTGCTGGCTTCTGGAGCGCCATCGAGCGGATTCGTTGATCGCTCTTGAAGGCGCGCGCGAAGTCACGCGCCGCTCAACGGATGTAGATATCCTTGGCCGACGAGATAATCGCTTTCGTCCGGCCCTCCGCCGCATGATATTGGCGGCCTGCGCCGAACGCGGTGGCCGCAGAGTGGCGGCAGATGCAAGACGTCTGGCCTTCACATCACTCCTCCCCAGGTTTTGCTCGCTTCTCGTCCGCCCTTTCGCGCGCGTAGCGCACGAGGGCGGCGAAGCGGTAAAGGCCGTGCACGAAGCGGCTGTACGGCAGCGTCAGGAACAGCGCGAACACAACGCCCATATGCACGGCGAGGAGCGCGTTCATCGCTGGCGTCGCCCGCAGCGCCAGCAGCGCGAGGCCGGTGAGCGCAGTCAGCAGCAACATGACGATAAATGCCGCATCCATGCCGAAGCGGGTCTCGTCGACCATCGCGGCGTCGCGCGTACGCTTGGCGCGCGCCAGCCCGATCGGTCCGATAACGAGACCAAGGCCGCCGAGCGTTCCCAGCACGACCGGCAGGTCCCAGGGGGCATAGGGCGCCTCGCGGCCGAGGAGATAGTGGTAGAGCGTCGCCACGCTGGTGGCGGCGAAGCACAGGACGAAGCCGTAGAAGGTGAGATGGTGGTAGAAGCGGCGAACGTCGTCCGGCTTCTCGCCCGCATTGTAGCAACCGACGCCGCCGCCATCGAGATAGCGCAAGGAACCCGCGTCGCGGATTGCCTGCCAGAGCGGCTTCGACGCGGCGAGCGTCGCGGCGGGCTCGCCGATATCGGTCCAGAATCTGCGCAGCGACAGGCCGAGCGCGGCGATGGCGTAGACGAAGACGCCGCCAAACAGCAACGCGATCGCATTGTGCGGCATGATGGCGTAGAAGCCGCCAGGCGCCGTCGCAGGATTCGAGAAAGCGGGCGCACGCATGAACGAGAAAAGGAAGATCGCGACGCTCGCCGCGGCGATCAGCGCGATGGCGAGCCCGTTGCGGCGGAACAGGCCGGACAGCGCGCCCGGCCAGGCGTAGCGCTCCCAGGAACCCGCGCGCAGCTTGGCAAGCGTCTTCGGCACGTTGACGCTAAATTCGTGCGGCGGCGCGAACTGGCAATCGACATAGCAGGCGCCGCAGCCGTGGCAGAGATTGGCGAGGTAGTTGAGATCGCCCGCCGTGAAGGCGCGGCGCATTTCCATTGCTGGAAAAACGGCGCAAAGTCCCTCGCAATACCGGCAGGAATTGCAGACCGTCATGAGTCGGTCAGATTCCTTCAGCATGTCAGCGGCATGCATGAGCGGCGGCCTCCCGTCCTGCAATTCGACCGAAGACGGCGCCGATCGTCATGCCGATGCCGGCGGCATAGCCGCGGCCGAGGACGTTGCCGGCCATGATCTCCCCTGCGGCAAACATGTTGTCCGAAAGACTTCCATCAGCCATGTGCATGCGCGCGCGCGCATCCACGCGAACGCCGAGATAGGTGAAGGTGATGCCAGGCCGCACCGGATAGGCGTAAAAAGGCCCCCGCTCGATCCGCCGGGCCCAATGGGTTTTCGGAGGCGTCAGACCTTCCGTGCGACAATCGTCGAGAACTTTGTCGTCGAATGTCCCCGGCTGCACCGCACGGTTGAAGGTGGCGACGGTCTCTTCGAGTTTTTCTGGCGGAAGGCCGAGCTTGCCGGCAAGTTCTCCGATGCTTGCCGCCGCAATTGGCCTGTACAGGGAGGGCATGAAAAGTTCGAGCGAGGAAGCATCGAAGACGATGTAGGCGATCTGGTCTGGCTGCTGCGCGACGAGCCGCCCCCAGATGGCATAACGCTTCGGCCAGATGTCCTCGCCCTCGTCATAGAACCGTTCGGCGCGATTGTTGACGACAATGCCGAACACGACGCAATCGAGTCGCGTAATTATTCCGCCGTCGAATTTGGGCGCGCGCGCATCGATCGCGACCGCGTGACATTGCGTGGGGTCGCCGACCTGCTCCACGCCCTTGTCGATCAGCAGGCGCAGCAGCGCCCCCCGGTTGTACGGCGTGCCGCGGATCAGAAAATTCTCGGCCGCCGGTCCCCAGGCCTCCTTGAGCCATTCGATATTGGCCTCGAAGCCGCCCGCCGCCGCGACGAAGGACTTTGCCTCGATCCGCCGCAAACCTTCGGGATGCTTGATCGTCGCCGCTCTGCAGCGGCCTCCATCGATCTCGAGATCGAGAACTTCGGCATCGTAGCGAACGTCAACGCCGAGTTTGTCCGCTGTGAGGTAGAGCGCATTCAGCATGGAGCGCCCGCCGCCGAGGAAAAAGGAATTGGTCCGGCCCAGGCTCAAAGTGCCGCCGAGCGAGGGCTGCCAGCGAACGCCCTGTTGGACAATCCAGTCCAGCATCTCCTTGGACTCTGCGATCATCATCCGCGCAAGGTCTTCGTTCGTATTGCCTTGCGTGACACGCAGGAGATCGTCGAAAAATTCGTCTTCCGTGTAGGGGCCTGAAAGGCTTTCTGTCGCCGCATCGTGCGCACAGCGCATGTTGCGCGTGTGCCGTGTGTTGCCGCCCCGATAAAATTTCGGAGCAGCTTCGACGACGAGCACACTGGCGCCGGCCCGACGCGCCGATATCGCGGCGCAGAGGCCGGCATTGCCGCCGCCGATGACGAGGACGTCGACTGGCGGAAACGTCGGAACGGAGGCAGCGTTCATCAGCGCTTTACGCCTTGTCTGACGCAGCGTGATGCGCCTCCCGACGCGTCCGGCATCGGGTCAA
The DNA here is from genome assembly GCA_028868735.1 of Hyphomicrobiales bacterium. GTDB lineage: Bacteria > Pseudomonadota > Alphaproteobacteria > Rhizobiales > Beijerinckiaceae > JAJXWB01. The sequence goes on from JAGWTW010000017.1 coordinate 11,602, forward strand.
ACGCGAGCAAGCCAGCGCTAATGACGGCATCGCCCGCGCGACGAGCTCTCGTCAACCGCCATCCTCTGCTCCGCTCAATTTTCATCGTTCTCCCTCCTGTTCGAAGAACGCGCGAGCCTGCTCGATCGTCATCTCGAAGTATCTCAGATTCTGGTATGCCGAATCCAGCCCGAGGTCGATCATGCCGATTCGACGGTAGAAGCTGTCTGCCTGCGGCAAGGAATGAAGCCCCAAACGACCCTTGAAGCCCGCTTCACGACTGCGAGCGACTGCGCCCGTGAGCAGCGCCAAAGCGACGCGGGATATGGTCGAAACTGCAACAGTGTGCCGGGATCCCTCGAAGTCTGGCGGCGTCGAGGTGGAAATCGCCGGAAGGCTCACCGCGCTCCTCGGTGAGAGGACCTTTCCCAACGGCCTGAGAGGAGCGTGGGGAAAGGTGGTAGCGGGGGAGGGACTCGAACCCCCGACCCCAGGATTATGATTCCCGTGCTCTAGCCAGCTGAGCTACCCCGCCACGCGGCGGCCTGAGGCCGCCGAGCGCGGCGATATAGGCCGCCTGTCCGAACAGTGTCAAGGCGAAGCGGGCGGCCGGCGGGCGCTCACGCCCTGCCGACGATCTCCAGCCCTGCTTTCGCGAGCACGGGCGTCATTTCGCCCATCTTGATTCCGCGCTCCGGATTGGAGCCGTTGCCGTCGAGCGCGCGCTTCTTCACGCCCTGGATGATCGCCGCGAGCCGGAAGAAATTGAAGGCGATGTAGAAGTCCCAGTCCGGAATGCCCGCGACGCCGGTGCGCTCGCAATATTTCGCGACGTACTCTTCCTCGGTCGGCACGCCGATCGCCGCGCGGTCGACCCCGCCGAGCCCGGTGAACACGCCCTGAGAATCCATGCGCAATTGCATGCACTGGTACGAAATATCCGCAAAGGGATGGCCGAGCGTCGACAATTCCCAGTCGAGCACGGCCAGCAGGCGCGGCTCGGTCGGATGGAAAATCATATTGTCGAGCCGGTAGTCGCCGTGGACGATCGAAACGCGGCCGTCGTCCGGCGGCACGTTTTTCGAGAGCCAGGCGATGAGCTCGTCCATCGCCGCGATCGCGCCCGTCTCGGAGGCGCGGTACTGATCCGTCCAGCGCTTGAACTGGCGTTCGAAATAGGAGCCGGACCGGCCGAAATCGGAGAGCCCGACCTTGCCCGGATCGGTCGTGTGGAGCGCGGCGAGCGCACGGTTCATTTCATCGTAGATCTTGCCGCGGTCCTCGCGCGAGACTTCCGGAAGCGCCGGATTCCAGAAGATGCGGCCCTCGATCCGCTCCATCACGTAGAAAGCCGTGCCGATGACGCTGTCGTCCTCGCACAGAACGAACATTTTCGCGACGGGCGCGCCCGATCCCGCGAGCGCCTTCTGCACGCGAAACTCGCGATCCACGGCATGCGCGGATTTGAGCAGCACGCCCGGCGGCTTGCGGCGCAGCACATAGGCGCCGCTCTGCGCCTCGATCAGATAAGTCGGATTGGACTGCCCGTCGCCGAATTTCTTCGCGCGCAACGGGCCCTTGAAGCCGTCGAGATTCCTCTCGAGCCAGTTCGAAAGCGCGTTTTCGTCGATGGTTTTCACGTCGATGGACAAACTGTCTCTCCTCCGCCGTCATTGCGAGCGAAGCGAAGCAATCGATCCGCCTGCAGTGCGCCGAGGCTGGATTGCTTCAATGATTGAAAGCGGTCGCTCCGCCTCATCCCTTCGCGAGGTTGATCCCCTTCGCCGCCGCGGCCTTGGTCAGATATTTGTTCGTCTGCTGGAACGCGTTCTGCAACGCTTCCTGCTTCGACGTATCGCTGATCGCCGCGAATTCCGCCGCCACCTTTTCCGGCGTCGGCTGATCGATATAGACGCCGTCCGTCTCGTAGATCATCGTACGTGCGAAGGCGCCCGCGCCCGCGCCGAGGATGCAGCGGGTCGGTCCGTCCTGGCTGACGAGATAGAGCACGCCCGGCGTGATGAGTTCGGGGCGCATGAGATCGAGCGCCTGCTTCGGCAGAAGCTCTTCCGTCATGCGCGTCGCCGCCGTCGGCGCCAGCGTGTTGACGCGGATGTCGTTCTTCGCGCCTTCCTGGCACAGCACGTTCATCAGGCCGACCATCGCCATTTTCGCCGCGCCGTAATTGGCCTGGCCGAAATTGCCGTAGATGCCTGACGACGACGCGGTGAGCACGATGCGCCCGTAATTCTGCGCGCGCATGATGTCCCACACCGCCTTCGTGCAGATGGTCGAGCCGACGAGATGCACGTCGAGCACCGTGCGGAAATCGGCGATCTCCATCTTCGAGAACGTCTTGTCGCGCAGGATGCCGGCGTTGTTGATCAGAATGTCGATGCGGCTCCATTTTTCCATGGCGGCCTTCACCATTTCGGCGACGCCCTTCTCGTCCGTCACGCTGCAGGCCGCAGCCATCGCCTCGCCGCCCTTCGCCCTGATCTCTGCGACGACCTTGTCTGCGGCGTCAGACGACCCGCCCGTGCCGTCGCGCGCGCCGCCGAAATCGTTGACGACGACTTTCGCGCCGCGCTCGGCGAGCGCCAGCGCATGCGCGCGCCCGAGCCCGTTGCCGGCGCCCGTAACGATGGCGACGCGGCCTTCGAAGGAAATGCTCATCTTTTTCTTCCTGTTCTTGCTTGCAGCGACGATCTTATCCGAAAAACGCGACCGTCAGCCATTCTGCGGCGAGCGCCGGTTTCGGCTTGCCCTCGATCTCGACCGAGACCGCGTAGCGCACGACGATCTGCTGCGGCGACTTCTTCTCGACCTGCGAGATGACGAAATGGCCGCGCACGCGCGAGCCCGCCGGCACCGGCGAGAGGAAGCGAATCTTGTCGAAGCCGTAGTTCATGCCCATCGTGCGGCCCTCGACTTCCGGCAGCGCGTCATAGGCCATGGCGCTGAGCATCGAGAGCGTGAGAAATCCGTGGGCGATCGAGCCGCCGAACGGCGTTTCCTTCTTCGCCCGCTCCGGATCCATGTGGATGAAATAGAGATCTTCGGTCAGCTTGCCGAAAGCGTCGATGCGCGCCTGATCGATCGTGATCCATCTGGAAACGCCGACCTCCTTGCCGACGCCGGCCTCGATCTCCGCGAGGTTCGTCTTCGCGCGGGCCGCATTGAAAGGTGTCGCCGTCGCGGTCATGTCGTTCCTCCCGATGTTTTGATTGTCGGACATAATCATCATATCGCGCTGCGGGAAAGAGGCGCCACGCGACGGCTTGACAACAATGTAAGTTATGACTTACGGTAAGTCATGACTTACGCAAATGCCTTGACTGCCCTCGCTGACCCGACCCGTCGCGCCGTATTCGAGCAATTGCGGCGCGGGCCGAGCCCCGTAAGTTCGCTCGCCGCCCGCATGCCGGTATCGCGGCCCGCCGTGTCCCAGCACCTGAAAGCGCTGAAAGAGGCCGGCCTTGTCGAGGAACGCGCAGACGGCGCGCGAAGGATCTACTCGCTGCGCCGGGAGGGTCTGATGGACTTGAGGGACTGGCTCGACACCTTCTGGGACGAGGCGCTGGAGGCGTTTCGCAGGGAAGCCGAACAATCGAAACAACCGAGAGGAGACTCGAAATGAATGTCGCGCAAACGATCCCGGCCGTCCGCAAGACGATCATCGTCGAAGCCCCGGTCGCCCACGCCTTCGAGGTGTTTACGGCCGGCCTGCCCCGCTGGTGGCCGCAGAACTACGGCATCGGCAAGAAGCCGGTCGCCAGCGTCGCGATGGAGGCGCGCCTCGGCGGGCGATGGTTCGAGACTGCGGAAGACGGAACGCAGACCACGGTCGCCCGCATCATCGGATGGGAGCCGCCGCATCGCCTCGTCATGGTCTGGCAGGTCGACGCGCAATGGCGGCCGGACGCCGCCATGTGTTCCGAGGTCGACGTACGCTTCATCGCGGATGGCGAAAGCCGCACACGCGTCGAACTCCTGCATCACAAGTTCGAAACGATGGGCGCCGAGCAGGGCGCGTCCATGCGCAAGGACGTCGACGGCGGCTGGCCGAAACATCTCGAACAATTCGCCAGGATCGCGGCGCAGAAATAAGCGCGTAACGCGTCACAGGAGAAGCACATGTCCGAATTCATCGTCTACGGCGTCCCCGGCAGCCCCTTCATGCGCAGCGTCTGCGTGGGTATGGAGGAAAAGGGCGCGCCCTATCGCATCGAGGCGCTCGCGCCCGGCTTCATGAGCACGGAAGCGGGACTGCGGCTCCATCCCTTCGGCCGCGTGCCTGCAATCTCGCAAGGCGAATTTGCGCTCTACGAGACGCAGGCGATCTTGCGCTACATCGACGCCGAATTCACCGGCCCGTCCCTGCAGCCGAAGACGCCGCAAGCGATCGGCCGCATGAATCAGGTCATCGGCGTCAACGACTGGTACCTGTTCCCGTTGGGAACGCGCGTCATCGGGTTCCAGCGCATCATCGGCCCGACGTTCATGGGCCTGACGCCCGACGAAGCCGCGATCGCCGGCGCGATGGGCGATACGACGCGCGCCTTCGCCGAACTGAACCGCCTGCTCGGCGACAAAGCCTATTTCGTCGGCGACGCGCTGACGCTCGCCGATATTCATATTGCGCCGCAGATCGCATTCATGGCGATGACGCCGGAGGGCAGGGGCCTGCTGCAGGGAACCCCGCTCGAGGCCTGGTTGCAGCGGATGAATGCGCGGCCGTCGATGCAGGCGACGCTGCCGCCGGCCGGCTTGCGCGCCGCCGCGTGAGCCGCCGCTCCGTCCGCGCTTGAAGCTGGCAGGACCGGGGTCTATGTTCGTCTCATCGCCCTGGGGTGCTGCGTAGCCGAAAGGCTTCGCGGCTGAGATGAGACCCATAGAACCTGATCCGGGTAATGCCGGCGCAGGGACGGCCCGCCTTCTTGGATCGAGAATCCGGCGCCGTTCCCCGCAAAGCGGAGGAGCTTTCCCATGAACGTGCACGCCAAGCGTCCGGCGCGGCCGGAGACCGTCACGACCGGCCCGATCGAGGGCTCCCGCAAGGTCTACGCCGCGACCGGCTGCGCCTCATCCATTCGCGTGCCCTTCCGCGAGATCGCCCTGTCGAAAGAGAGCGGCGAGCCGCCGGTGCGCGTCTACGACGCCTCCGGCCCCTACACCGACGCCTCCTTCACGCCGGATCTTTCGGCCGGCCTGCCGCCCGCCCGCACGTGGCTTGCGAGCCGGGCCGGCCTCGAGACCTACGAAGGCCGCGCGATCAGGGCGGAGGACAACGGCAACGTTTCGGCCGACGCGCTCGTGCCGCCCTGCCCCGCCAATCGCGCGCCGCGGCGCGCTTCGGGCGCTGCGCCCGTGACGCAGTTCGAATTCGCGCGCGCCGGCATGATCACCGAAGAAATGATCTACGCGGCGCATCGCGAAAACCTCGGCCGCGACGCCGCCGTCGCGCTGGCGAAAGAGCGCGTCGCCGACGGCGAGAGCTTCGGCGCGGCGATCCCCGAATTCGTCACGCCGGAATTCGTGCGGCAGGAGATCGCGCTGGGACGCGCGATCATTCCTTCCAACGTCAACCATCCCGAACTCGAGCCGATGATCATCGGCCGCAACTTCCTCGTGAAGGTCAACGCCAATATCGGCAATTCCGCGGTCACGTCGTCGGTCGCGGAAGAGGTCGAGAAGATGGTGTGGGCGATCCGCTGGGGCGCCGACACCGTCATGGACCTGTCGACCGGCCGCAACATCCACAACATCCGCGACTGGATCCTGCGCAACAGCCCCGTGCCGATCGGCACCGTGCCGATCTATCAGGCGTTGGAAAAAGTGAACGGCGACGCGACCAAGCTCGACTGGGAAGTCTTCAAGGACACGCTGATCGAACAGGCCGAACAGGGCGTCGACTATTTCACCATCCATGCCGGCGTGCGTCTCGCCTACGTGCCGCTGACCGCCAATCGCGTGACCGGCATTGTTTCACGCGGGGGATCCATCATGGCCCGCTGGTGCCTGTCGCACCACAAGGAGAGCTTCCTCTACGAGCGTTTCGACGAGATTTGCGACATCATGCGCAAATACGACGTCTCCTTCTCGCTCGGCGACGGCCTGCGTCCGGGCTCCGGCGCCGACGCCAACGACCGCGCGCAATTCGCCGAACTCGAGACGCTCGGCGAACTGACGAAGGTCGCCTGGGACAAGGGCTGCCAGGTCATGATCGAGGGGCCGGGCCACGTCGCCATGCACAAGATCAAGATCAACATGGACAAGCAGCTGCGCGAATGCGGCGAAGCGCCGTTCTACACGCTCGGACCGCTCGTGACCGACATTGCGCCAGGCTACGATCACATCACGTCAGGCATCGGCGCGGCGATGATCGGCTGGTTCGGCACCGCCATGCTCTGCTACGTCACGCCGAAGGAGCATCTGGGCCTGCCGAACCGCGACGACGTGAAGACCGGCGTCATCACCTATCGCATCGCAGCCCATGCGGCCGATCTCGCCAAGGGCCATCCCGCCGCCGCCATCCGCGACGACGCCATTTCGCGCGCCAGGTTCGACTTCCGCTGGGAGGACCAGTTCAACCTCGGTCTCGACCCGGACACCGCGCGCGCGTTCCACGACGAGACGCTGCCGAAGGACGTGCACAAGGTCGCGCATTTCTGCTCGATGTGCGGCCCGAAGTTCTGCTCGATGAAGATCACGCAGGATCTGCGCGCCGAAGTGCAGGCGATGGGCGAGAACGAGAGACGAGCGCTCGGCCTCACGCCCGAACAGATCGAGGCCGCCGAAGGCATGGCGGCCAAGAGCGCCGAGTTCATGGAAAAGGGCGGGAAATTGTACGTGGAGCAATAAGGCGCTCGGCGCGGTTGCGGGAGTAGCGTTGGCAAGCAGCGTCGCGAATTAAAGCGCGGATTTACGTCATCAATTACTGACGCCGCGAGCGACGCAGTGGCTTCGGCACATTAAAACAATGAATTGGCGTCTCTGGGGAAGGCGCGTCCTCGCGCGCTTGCGTATTTTCCGCGTCACCCCGGCGCCCGCCACCGCAACCCCGGATATTGCGCGAAATCGGCGTCGTAGGTGATCAGATCGCAATCGTGCTCGATGGCGAGCGCGGCGTACCAGGCGTCGGTCGTCATGGCGCCCCGCGTATCGGTCTCGATGCAAAGTCTTCGGAAAATCTCCCAGTGAGCAGCGCCCGGCTCGAGCAAGCGGCAGTTTCGGTTCGCCAGGATATCGTCACAGAACCCGAACGCATCCTCCAGCGAACTTGGAGTCTTGTAGATTTTTCTGTTCGTCGTGATTCGAACCAGCGCGGAAAGCGCGAGGCGAGAGACGCCAAAACGCTCGCCGGACAAAATTATCCCAGCGAGCCAGTTTGCGGACTCCCGATGGCGATCGTTGTCCGGACGAAATGCGTAGACCAGGACGTTGACGTCGGCGAGAGTCATCTGGACGACTTCACCACGCGCGCGACGTTGTCCTCATCCTCGATCTCTTGAACTAGCGTCGCGAGTTTGGGCGAATTCAGGAATTGGAACCCTTCCGCAAAGCCGCCGCCCGCTCTGCTTACACGCGGCAGGACAGGCTGAGAACGCGGCGTCGCCGGAGGGCGAGCGATTACGTCTCGCAGCCCCTCTTCGATCAGCGAGGTCAGTGTACGGCCTTCCGCGGCGGCCTTGAGTTTGGCGCGATGAAGCAGATCCTCTGACAACCTGATGGTCGTATGCTTCGACATATCGTGTGACATACATTATGTATGTCTGTATGTCAATCTGTCGGTTTGGCCTTGCCTCCGTGCGCAGGCGAGCTTCGCCTCGGAGCGATGGTGGCGACGGCATAATCTCCGCTCACGGCGGCGCATGCGCGTGAAGAGCCCGCCCGCCTCAAACCGCGTTGCGGTACGCCTTGCCGGAAAAAATCGTCAGCAGAAGAATCTTCAGATCGAACGTCATCGACCAATTGTCGATGTAATAGAGGTCGTGTTCGACGCGCGCGCGCAGCGCTTCCTCGCTGGAGGAGTCGCCGCGCAGGCCGTTGACCTGCGCCCAGCCGGTGATGCCCGGCTTGACGTTGTGGCGGCGGGCGTAGAAGGCGATCTGCTGCTCGAACATCTGGTCGTGCGCGAGCGCGTGCGGGCGCGGGCCGACCAGCGACATTTCGCCCGTCAGCACGTTCAGCAATTGCGGCAGCTCGTCGATGTTGGCGCGCCGCAGGAAGCGCCCGACGCGCGTCACGCGCGGATCGTTCTCCTGCGCCTGCGGTACGTGGCGCCCGTCGTCCATCGTATGCATGGACCGGAACTTGACGATGCGGAACGGCTCCTGGTTGAAGCCGTAGCGCCGTTGCAAAAAGAAAACCGGCCCGCGCGATTCGAGCTTGATCGCGAGCGCGACCAAGAGAAACAGCGGCAAAAGCAAGAACACGGCCGCGCAAGCGACGAGAAAGTCGAAGCCGCGCTTGAGCGCGACCTCGCCCGCCGACAGCGGCCGACGCACGATGTGCAGGCTCGAGACGGCGCCGATCTTCTCGATGCGCGCGTCGCCGAACCGGTCGAGCACGCGTTCCGGCCCGAGATGAATCGAGGCCGGCACGCGCACGAAGGAATCGATGCAGGCGTCGATCGTCGCGCTGTCGGACCAGGGCGCGAGAATGAAGACGTCGTCCGGCCGCAGCATGCGCGAGGAGGCGGCCGCCAGCGCGAGATCGTCGGTCAGCGTGTCGGCGCCCCGCAAGACCGCGGCGGCGACGACCTGCATTCCGCTTTCCCAGGGCTTGTAACGCGAGGCGAAGCTGTCGATCTCGGCTTCCGAACCAACCAGAAACACGCGCCGCAGCGCGATCGAGCCGGCCGACGCGCGGTGCAGCACGGTTCGCACGAGAAGCGCGCGGCCGCCGATCAGCGCGGCGAATCCGGCAAGATAGAAGATGAGGATCGTCGCGCGCGAAATATCGCCCGTCGTCTTGGTGAGAAAGCCATAGGCGAGCGCGCAGACCGAAACCAGATTCCAGAGGATGAGCGTGCGGCGCGCGTGGCCGCGGAAACGGAAGAAATGCGCGAGCGCATAGTCTTCGCGCATCACGTTGGCGACGACGAAGACGAGCGCGACCGAAAGGCCGAGATGAACGAACGCCTCGACGGGCCCCGGCCAGCCGTAGGCTGCAAGGTGATAGCCGACGCCGGCGACGAGCGCGCCGAGGAGAATGCACGCGGCGTCGGTGATGGCCGCAAGCAGCCCGAATGCGCCACGCAGAAAGGCCGCATTGCCGCGCGGAAGCCAGTCGTTCCAGTCGAGCTTGCCGGCCGCGGCCGCGCGCGCCACCGCCGCTGGCGCGCTTCTGATTGCGCGATCCGGATCACTGGAGCTTCGACGCATCGCCACACCGCATCGGATCGCTCCTGTCCCGTTCTGGCACAGCCGAATGCGCGATCCGTTAATCAAGACCGCGAATTGCAAGAAGCGAACCGTCGGTCAGCTTTCGTTAACCAGGACGGGCTAGCAATTAACCAATTCTCAACGCTGCGGGACAAAGGCGCTGCGTCGGCTTTCGCATGTTCTCCTCGCTCTCGCGGGCGCGCTCGTTTGCGGCGGCGCCGCAGCGCTGTGGCGCGCCTCGACCGAGCCTGTTTACGTGGCGGCGGCGCCGGTGACGATCGATCCGGGCGCCGGCGGCAGGTCGAAGGTCGCGCTCGATGCCGCGCGCGCGCTCATCGAAACGGAGCCGGTCCTGCGCCGCGCCGCGCTCGCGCCGGACGCAGCCGCCGCCATCGCGCGCAATTCGCGGCCGTCCTTCGCCGACAGGCTTGCGGCGCTCGCGACGAACCGTCCCCAGATGAAGGATACGCTTTCGCGCGCGTCGGCCTATCTCGGCCCGCGCCTCGGCCTGCGCGCCGGCGCGCTGCCCGACACGATCGAGATCGTCGCGCATATGCCCGACGCCGGGGACGCGGCCGCGGTTGCGACCGCCGCCGCGCAGGCCTTCGTCGCCGAGATCAACGACCAGTTCCGCGCGAGCGACCGGCGCGACGCGGGGGAGCGCGCAGAGCGCGCCGAACGCGCGATGCAGCGGCTCGAGGCCGCGCGCGCGCGCATGCGCGATCTCGGCGGGATCGATCCGGCGCCCGTCGCCTCCATCGCGCCCCCCGCCCAGCCGCGCGACGCCGAAAGCGCAACGCTCGCGCACGCGCGTCAGAACGCGGCGGCCGCAAATGCGCGCGTCGCCGAGGCCGCCCGCGTGTATGGGCCGCGCCATCCTGAACTGGCGCGGCTTCAGGACGCGGCGCGCCGCGCGAAGGACCGTCTTCAGTCGGTTCTGCGCATGGCGGAAAAAGCGCCGGCGCGCGCGAAATCGACGCCCCTGTCCGCTGAAGGCGGCCCCGATCCGCGCGCGGCCGAACGCGCCGCCGCCGAAGCCGAGGCCGCCCGGGCGCAGGACGACTACGATCTCGAAATGTCCCGAAGCGAAACGGACAAGCGTCAGGCGCGGCTCGTGCGGCCGGCGCGCATCCCCGCCGTCCCCGACGGAGCGGGCGGCGACGCGATCGTGCTGATCGCTTCGCTCGGCGGATTTCTGTTCGCCGGCGCCGCGCCCGCGCTCGCCGCGCATCGTCCGCGGCGCCGCGTCGTGTCCGACCGGATTCTCGGGCGCCTGCGCGACGCGCGGCTCGAGAATGCGCGCGCGACGCTCGCGCGATTGCGGCTCCGCGACGGGCGCGGGCCGCAGGCGATCGTCGTCGCCGCGCGCGAGGCGCGCCTCGCCGAAAGCGGCGCGGCGGCGATCGCCTTCGCCGCGATCGAAGCGGGCTGGAGGCCGCTGCTCGTCGCCGATCGCCCGCTCGCCGCGGACGAACCGGCGCGCGCCGCGCATATCGGCGACCGGCCGTTGCGTCTGCGGCGCGCGCGCATGCGACGCGGACGCATCGACATCGCCGAACCGGTCGCGGGGCGCCGGAGCGTTTCGGGCGCGAACGTCCTGCGCGCCTACGATCTCGTCCTGATGGTCCATGCGGACGAGACCGCGCCGATGGCGCCGCTCGATCGCGTACGCGTCGCGCGCGTCGCAAACAGCCTCTGTGAAAACGCAGCCGGCGATCTGGTCGCGCGCCTCGGCGTCGAACCGGACCGGTTCCTCGGCACCTTGTTGATCGAGGCTTGAGCCGCTTCAGCGTTCGAAGAACTGGACGAGCGGCGTGACGAAGGGCGAGAGCCACGCCGGCATCTTGCCCGCAACTTCCTGCAGCCGCCCGACGTCGTCCTGCGGCAGCGCGCGCAGAAGGCGGACCAGCGCAAAATAAACCGCGGCTCCGACGCCGATTGCGATCAGGATGCCGATCCAGCCCGGCGCGACCAGAACGATCCAGCGCGCGACGAGCGCGCAGCCGGCGGCGGCCGCCATGATGCGCAGCACGGAGAAGTAGGGGGTCGGACAGGCGAGCGCGCGCCCGATGTAGACGAAGCTCGCCGCCACGATCGCGAACTGGATGATCGAGCGTCCGATCACGGCGCCCATCAGACCATAGGCGGGGATGACGAACAGACCGCTGCAAATGACGGCGGCGGAGCCCGCTATGCCCGTCCAGACGAGAAAATAATTGCGCTCGGTCGCAAACAGCAGCGCCGAGCTGACTGTCGAGACCGCGCCGAACGCCTGCGCGGCGACGAGGATGGCGGCGGGTTGCGCGGCCCCGGCGAAAGCCTGCCCGAACAAGGCCGGCACGAGCGAGGGCGCAAGCGCGGCCGCCCCGAAACAGGCGGGAAAGATCAGGAACGACATGAACCGCACCGCCGATTCGAAGGCGTTCTTCAGCCCCTCGTGATCGCCGACGGCGAAGCGTTCGGAAAAAAGCGCGAGCAGGCCGCCGGTCATCAGCAGCGGCGCCTGCGTGGCGACCGTCGCGAGCGTATTGGCGATCGAATAGAGGCCGGCTTCCTGCGGACCGCGAAAATGATTGAGAAACGCGAGCTCCGTACGCGACCAGACGATGGCCGCGATAAGGCCGACGCCCCAGCTCGACATCGAGAACCGCCAGGCGCGCGCGCGCAGCTCGGGTTCGATGCGTCCGCCGATCCGGATATGCGTCAGCGCATGCAGCGCGAGAAGCAGGCTGCCGCCGCCATAGCCCACGAGCGCGCCGGGAATGCCGAAGTACCAGCCGCCGGCCGCCACGCCCGCGAGCTGCAGGAGAAACGAGATCGAGGAAAGGCTTGCCGCCCGGTCGAATTCCTGATGCCCGCGCAGGTTCGACAATCCGTAATTGCCGATCGCCTGCAGGACGAACAGAACGGCGAGCGCGACCCAGACCAGCGGCGTGACGTCGTCGAAGGGAAGCACAGGAAGTATGGCGTCGATCGGCTCGTTGAAGCGCCAGACGACGAGAAGGCCCGCGGCGCCGAGCGCGGTCGTGCCGAGAAGGATCGGGAAGAAGGCCGGCGCGAAATTCGCGACGTCCTCGCGCTGTTTACGAGCCGAAAGATCGGGGATGAAGCGCGCGACCGTCATCGGCAGGCCGAGGTCGCAAGCCGTCACCAGCACGCCGACGATCCAGATGCCGAGCGCGACATGGCCGGCGCCGACCGGGCCGAGCATGCGCGCGACCACGACGACGCTGAGAAACGCGCCGACCGCCGTCGCGGCGCCGGCGAGCGTCGAATGAAGCGTATTGCGGGCGAAACGCGGCAACGCCATGGTTAACGGTCAATCCAGTTCAAACGGGCGCGGGCCGGACGCGTCTGGCATATGATAATGCAGGCTCTATCCTAGCGGATCGTAACCGCGCGAGTCGGAAGTCGGGTCATAATGAAAATCTTTGGTTTCCGTTTCGCGGCGCGCGTCCTTGCGTTGTCGCCCCTCCTGCTGGCGCCGGCGCTCGCCGCCGAGCGCGCGCCGCCGGCTGCGGGCGTCAACTTTTCCGGGGCCGAGTTCGGCAAGCCGTCTGGCGTCGTCGATCACGATTATCACTATCCGTCCGATGCGGATTTCGAATGGGCCAAACGCAGCGGCTTCGTCGTAATCCGCCTGCCCTTCCTCTGGGAGAGGCTTCAGCCGAAAGCCGACGGCGAATTCGACGCCGCGGAACTCGAGCGTCTGACGGGCGCGGTCGCGCGCGCGCGCGCGAAAGGGCTGGCGACGATTCTCGATCCGCACAATTACGCCCGCCGCGACGGCGCGATCGTCGGCTCGGACGAATTGCCTGCCTCTGCGCTCGCCGATCTCTGGCGCAGGCTGGCGGCGCGTTTCAAGACGGAAAAGGACGTCGTCTTCGGCCTCATGAACGAACCGCACGACATGCCTGTCGCGCAATGGGGGCGCGCCGCGCAGGCCGCCATCGACGCGATAAGGTCGACCGGCGCCTGCAATCTCGTTCTCGTCCCGGGCGCCAACTGGACGGGCGCCCACAGCTGGAACGCCGAGATCGGCGGCCAATCCAACGCTCACGCGATGGCCGCGATTCGCGACCGCGGCGCGCACGCTTTCGAGTTTCACCAATATCTCGACGCCGACTGGTCCGGCGAACATGCCGAATGCCGCAAGCCCGAAGAAGTCGTCGCCGCGCTCGCCGTTGCGACCGACTGGCTGCGCGCGCACAGGCAGAAGGGATTTCTCGGCGAATTCGGGGCCGGGCCAGACGCGCAATGCCGCGCAGGCGTCGACGCGATGCTGAAACACATGCGCGACAATGGCGACGTCTGGCGCGGCTGGACATGGTGGGCCGCCGGCGCCTGGTGGCCGCCCTCCTATCCGCTCCAGATCCAGTCGCCGCCCGGCGCGCCTGCAAAGCCGCAGATGGAGACGCTCGCGCACTGGATCGGCAAGACGCCGGCGCCGCGCGGATGTCGATGATCTAGCGGCGGGCGGAAAGAATCTTTTCGTAGAGCTCCAGGTAGCGGCGCGCGACGCCCGTCCAGTCGTAGGCCTGCGCCGCCGCGACAAGCCGCGCGCGCATCCCCGCCGAATCGGCCGCAAGCCTGCCGTAGGCGGCGGCGATCGCATCCGCGGCGCGTGCGGCGTCGGAGAAATCGGCCAACGTTATGTCGGGATTGCTGGCGGCGAACGCCTTGAACGCCGCGTTTTCATGCGCGACCGGCGCAAGGCCCGCGCTCGCCGCCTCGATCAGCGAGAGACCGAATCCTTCGTGCTCCGACGCCGTGACGAACAGGCTCGCGCCTTCGACGATGCGGGCGGTCTCGTCGTTGCTCGGACGCACGCTCACCCGGACGCGATCGCGAAGATCGCGCTTGCCGATCTCATCGGCGAGCCGCGCTGCGCTCCAGTCGGATTCGGCGCCGACGATGTCGAGCGACCAGTCGGGATCGCGCAGGACCAGCGCCGCGAGCGCGTCGAGCAACCGGTCGAGCCTCTTGTTGAGCGAAAAGCGGCCGATCGAGATCATTCGCTTGACCGGCGTCCGGCTCGCGCGATCGGCGAATTTGCCGATGTCGACGCCGTTTTCGATCAACGTCAGATTGTCGGGGCAGATCGGCCGGAACAGGTCCATGTCGGACTGACTGCAGGCGACGACCGAATCGTAGGCGCGCGCGCTCGCGCGCGTGACCGTCGAAAACCAGACGCGTTTCAGGAATGCCCCGTGTTGTGTGTGAAAAATGCCGCCATGCGTCGTCGCGATCATCGGCTTGCGGTGCAACGGACGCGTCAATGCGAGAAAGTCGAAGAAGAAGTCGATCGCGTGTTCGTGCACGATATCGGCGTCGCGGATATGCGCGAGTACAGACGGCGCCAGCGGATAGCGCGTCGAACCGACATAGGGAATGCGCGCCACTTCGGCGCCCATCCAGGAATCGCGCGCGACGAGTTTCTCTTCCGGGTCTGCGAAAATACGGTCGAGCGTGACGACGCGGACGTCGTGGCCGGCGGCGACCTGGGCTTCGGAAAGCCGCGCGACGACCTCCTCCAGTCCGCCGACTCCCGGCGGAAACTGCCTGATCACCTGGACGATACGCATGCGGCTCCCGAGCGCGCCTCGCCGTTCACGGAAAAACAAGGCGCGCGACGGATTATGGCGTCCGCAAGCCCAAGAAAGTCTGAACGCGCGTGACGACCGCCCCACCGATTTTTTCTCTCCTCTGCGCCACCGTCGGACGCACGGACAAGCTTGGCCGCCTGCTCGAATCGCTTTGCGCCCAGACGCGGGGCGATTTCGAACTCGTGATCGTCGACCAGAATCCGCCGGGAACGCTCGAGCCCGTGCTTGCGCCCTATCTCGGGCGGCTGGAGATCGTCCGCCTGCATTCGCCGCGGGGCCTTTCGCGCGCCAGGAACGTCGGGCTCAAGGCCTGTCGCGGCGCGCTCCTCGCCTTTCCGGACGACGATTGCTGGTATCCCGACGATCTCGTCGCGCGGCTGGCGGACGCTTTCGCCGCCGATCCGTCCATCGGCGCGATCACGGGCCGCACCACGGACGCCGCCGGCGTCGATTCGCTCGGGCTGTTTCTCGACCGCGACGCAGAGATCACGAAGGCCAATATCTGGCTGATCGGCAATTCGAACTCGTTGTTCATGCGGACCGAGGTCGCACGCCGCATCGGCGGCTTCGACGAAACGCTCGGCGTCGGCGCCGACAGCCCGTTCAAATCCGGCGAGGAAACCGATTTCCTCCTGCGCGCGCTCGCGTCCGGCGCGCGCGGAGTCTACCGGCGCGCGTTCGTGACGCATCACGACCAGGCGCCGGTCGACGGCGCAGCCGGCGTCGCCCGTGCGGAAGGCTACGCCCGCGGTTTCGGCCGCGTGCTGCGCCTGCACGGATTCGGCGCCGCCTATCTCGGCCTGCGTCTTGCCCGAACGTCCGGGCGCGCCGTCCTCTCCGCGCTGTCCGGCGACATGCCGACGGCGCGCTACAAGGCGCTGTGGGCGCTCGGCACGCTCAGGGGATTTTGCGCGCCGCGAACCTGAGCCGCAGCACGGCGATCAGAAACCCGCCGGTCTCGATCGTGTAGCGTCGCAGCAGCCGCAGCGGCTCCTGCGCGAGCCGGAACGCCCATTCGAGCCGCAGGCGCCTGACCCACCCCGGCGCGCGGACGACGCGCCCGGCCGTGAAATCGAACAGCGCGCCGACGCCGAAAGTGGCGCGCGCGGCCATGCCCTCCAGATGGCGGTCGATGAAGAACTCCTGTTTCGGATTTCCGAACGCCACCATCAGAATCTCGGGCGCGGCGGCGGCGACCTCGGCGACGACCGCCGCTTCATCCTCGGTCGAAAAATAGCCGTCGCGCGCGCCGACGATCGCAACGTTCGGGAAGACCTCCGCAAACCGCCGTGCGGCTTCGGCCGCGACGCCCGGACGCGCGCCGAGCAGGTAGACCCGCGCCGGCCGCTCGAGCCGCGAGAACAGGAACGGCATGAAATCCGTGCCGTTGAGGTTTTCCGGAAAGCCCCGGCCTTCGAGGATCCGGGCCGCGATTTCGAGGCCGACGCCGTCATTGACGACGAGGAAGCGCTGGAGCGCCTGCGCGTAAGCTGCGTCGTGCAGCGCGATCTCGGCCGTATGCGCGTTGCAGAAAGCCACGGCCAGCGGGCGGCCGCCCGCGGCCATGGCCGCGCGGGCGAGCGCGGCGAGCCGCTCGCGCGTCGTCCTGAGCACCTTGAGCGGCCCGATAACGAGCGCGTCTTGATCCGAATTGGTCATGTCGATCCCGGAACGTCCGGCCAAATCAACGGGACGCCCGGTCCTGAGAAAATCCCGGATTGGGAAACGAAACGTAAAGATCGGGCGTGCAAAGTGCCGGAGTCGCGTTTCTGGAAGGTTTTCGAGTTTGTCACACGCGCTCGAGCGGGTCGAAACAGCGCCCGTCGTGCATCCGCCCCGCGAGAGGCGGATGACGGCTGCGCAGATGCGCGCCGAGGCGCAGGGTTTTCTCGCCCGCAACTGGCGCCTGATCGCGGCGACGACGGCGGCGATGCTGCTCGTCGGGGCGCTCTATGCGATGCTCGCGCCGGCCAAGTACAAGTCTTCGGCCGAATTGCTGGTCGATCCGCGCGGCCTGCAAATCCTCAAGAACGAAATCACGCGCAGCGGCGACAGCACCGACGGCAATCTCGTCGATATCGAGAACCAGCGCTACATCCTGTTGTCGCGCTCCGTGCTGCAGGCGGTGGTCGATCAGCAGAAGCTCGCCGAGAGTCCGTTGTTCGGCGGCGCGCCGCCCGGCCTCCTGTCGCGGCTCGCCGGCGCGATCGGCGTCGTCCGCAAGCCGATCGACCGGCGCGCCCGCGCCATCCAGGCCCTGACCGACATGGTCGAGGTGGTGCGCGGCGAGAGGGCCTACGTGCTCGACGTCATCGTCACCAGCGGCGACGCCGATCTGTCCGCGCAACTCGCCAATGTGATCGCCAAGACCTATCTGCAGGAACAGAACGACGCGAAATCCGAGGTCGCGAAACGCGCGAGCGACGAACTGACCCGCCGCGCCGAAGACCTGCGCAAGCAGGTGCAGCTCGCCGAGGAAAAGGTCGAGCGCTACCGCGCCGCGCACGATCTCGTGCAGACGCCGAGCGGACGCATGCTCGGCGAACAGCAGATCAACGATCTTTCGACGCAGACCGGCCTGGTGCGCGCCCGCATCGCGGATGCGCAGGCCCGCGTCGACGCCGTCGAACGCGCGCGCAAATCCGGCCTCAGCGTCGAGGCTCTGACCGAAGCTTTGTCGTCGCCGACCATGACCAGCCTGCGCAGCCAGTACGCGCAGGCGGCCCAGCAGGAAGCCTCGCTCGCCACCCAGCTCGGACCGCGCCATCCCGCGCTCGTGCAGGCGCAGGAGCAGGTGCGCGACGTCCGCCGCCAGATCTCGGCTGAACTCGACCGCATCGCATCTGCGGCGAAAACCGATCTCGCCCGCGCCAAGGACGCCGAAGCCTCGTTGCAGAAGCAGTCGGGCGCCGTACGCGCATCGAGCGACCAGAGCGCCGCGGCGCTTGTCGAACTGCACGATCTCGAGCGTGCGGCGGAGGCGAACCGCACCGTCTATCAGGCCTTCCTCGGCCGCGCGAAGGAACTGGGCGAAAGCCAGGGCATCGACTCCACGAACGCGCGCATCATTTCGCCCGCGATCCCGGCCGGCAAACCCGCCGGCGCGCCGCCGCTGCTGATCCTGGCCGGCTCGCTGCTCTTCGGTCTCACGCTCGGCGGTGGGCTCGCCTACGCGCGCGACCGTCTCGACGACCGCATACATTCCCGCCAGCAGCTCGCAGACGAGACCGGGCTGCCGATCCTGGCCGCATTTTCGACGACGGTCGAACCGAACGACGCCGGCGCCGCGCTCGTCCGTCTCACGCCCGATCGCGCGGCCTTTCGCGATCTGCTTGCGCGCGTCGGCGTGCATGCGCGCGCGGACCAGACCTCGATCGCGCTCGTCGCGCGCCACGGCGCCAGCCTGCCGTCGCAGCTCGTGGTCGGACTTGCCGAATTCGCGCGCTGGGAAAATCTCGACGTGGCCATCGTCGATTGCGCGCAGGACGACGACGACAGGCTTGCGCGCGTGTTCGACGAGGACGAGACCGGCGCGCCGACCGTCCGGCGGCGCGGCGGCGTGCGCACGATGCCCATCTCGGACCTGACGCGCGGCGGATCGCTGCGCCGGTTCCGCACACGGATCGACCGGCTCGCGGCCGAAGTCGACGTGATCCTGTTCGACGCGCCTTCGCCTGTGGATCGCGGCGATGTCCGCGCCGTGCTGGAAGTCGTCGACGCCATCGTGCCGGTGTTCCAGAAGGACGATCTCGACCGCAATTTCGTCGATGCGACCATGGACGCCCTCGCCGACTACGACGACCGCGTCGCAGGCCTCGTCATCATCGGCGCATCGGACCAGGCCTGATGCGGTCGCGCGCCATCGCCGCCCCGCCGATGCAAGCGCGCGACTGGCGGCCGCAGATTCTCTCGGCGATCGTGATCGCCTCGGTCGTCTTCAATTTTGTCCTCTGCTTCGTCAATACGAACATCACGAGGACCGGCGCCGGCGTCGTCATCGGCGCCGAGCTCTCGCTCATCGCGACGACCCTGCTGATGATGCTCGGCCGCGGTTTCGACGCTTTCGTGATTCTGGCGGTCTATGTCGCCTACACTCTGTTTCTCGGCGCGATGCAGGGCTCGTTCGATCCGAAGCCTGCGCGCGACCTTATGATCCCCGTTGTCTTCTATTTCGCGGCGCGTGAAATGGGATCGCGGGAGGAGGGCGACCGGCTCGTTGCGATCTGCGTCTGGACCGTTCTCGGCGTCGGCTTGTTCGAATATTTCTTCCTGAAACAATTCATCAAATTCTTCGACATCCTCTCCTACTACGTATCGCGCGGATCCGTGCAGGCGGCGGCGGCGGAACTCTCCGACGACAGGCTGTTTGCCTCCGGGATGCGCTACGAAGGCCGCACGCTGCTGCCGTTCCTCGGCGAGCATCGTGTGTCCTCGGTTTTCCTGGAGCCCGTCTCGGTCGGCAATTTCGGCGCGATCTGCTTTTCCTGGATCGTCTTGCGCGAATGGGGACGCCCGTTGCGCATGTTCGTGCGGCTTCTGCCTGTCGTGACCATATTTGTTTTCGCCGACGCCCGCTTCGGGCTCACCGTCTCGCTTCTCTCGATTCTCGTCTATTTCGCCGCGCGTCGCACGCCACGCTTCGTCGTCGCGATCGCCCCGCTCGTTCTCGTGATCGCGCTCGCCTGGATCGGCTTCGCTTTCCCCGATCTGCCCTGGGACAATACGTTGCGCGGGCGCATCCTTCTCAGCGGACAGATGCTGTCGAAACTGGGATTGGAAGATGTCTTCGCCTTCGTGCGCAACGACGGCTTCACCTCCGATTCCGGCTACACGTACACGTTCGTGAAGATCGGCCTCGCCGGCTTCGTCGGCATGTGGTTTCTTTTCGTCGCCGCGCCGGCGCGCGATCTCCAGTCCTGGCGCTACCGGATGTTCGCCGCCGTATACATGACGCTGCTCCTCATCATCTCGAACTCGATCTACTCGATCAAGACGGCGGCGCTGCTCTGGTATCTCGTCGGCGCGCTCGACGCGCAGCCGCGCGCCGCAATGACGTCACTCGCGCCCGTCCTCGGACGAGGCGGCCGCATCGGCGGACGATTGCGGCCGGCCTGATCAGACGCGCGCGACGGTCCTGCGCACGATTTCCTCGACAAGTCCGACGAGCCATTCGGCCGCGCGCGGCGGCGTGAAATTGTGGTCGCAATTGTCGAGCACGGCGACCCGGACGTTCGGGAAGTCGGACAGGCGGCGCCCGCCCTTCCCGAAATAGGCTTCGATCTCGCCGGCGCCTTCGTCGCCGGCGCTGTAGGCGAGAACGGTCGCGACCTTTCGCGCGCGCAGAATTTCGAAACGGCGCATGCATTCTGCGTAGAGCGCCCCGAACGGGCCGACGCGGCCGAGCTTGCTCATCGTCGCGACGCCGAGCGAGCGCCGCGCGCGCCACAGCAGATGCGATATGCCCGGCCGCGCGTCGATCTCGCCCGACAGAACCTTGCCGATCCGCTCGCGCGTGAACATCCGCGTGACGGCGGCCGTCATCGGACGGTTGCCGAAGCGCAGCGCCCGCTCCACGGAATCGGTCGGGTTCCACACCATCCGGTAGAGATTGACGGCGACGAGGCCGCGCACCCGCGCATCGGCGACCGCCGTCTGCAGGCCGATATAGGCGCCGCTGCATATGCCCACGAGCGTGATCGGCCCGAACCGCCGCGCCTCGAGAAAATCGAATGCTTCGCCGAGGTCCAGCGGCGGCCAGTCCGAATAGAGCATCTGCGAGGGCTGCCCTTCGCGCGACGCGCTTTCGCCGATGCCGCCGATGTCGAAGCGCAGCGAGGCGATTCCGCGGGCGGCGAGCGAACGCGCATTCTCCACCGGCATGCGGCGCCAGCCCGTATGCACGTTGCGGCCGACGCTGATCATGATGGCGACCGGCGCGCCTTCGGCCGCCGCGCGGGGACGGCAGAGAACGCCGAACAGGCGTTCGCCCTCGCCGAACCGCACGGCTTCCTCGACGATGTCGCCGTCGACGAAGACGGCCGGCGCATGATGCGCTGCGGGCGTCGCGGGCGCGCCGTGCAGGGGCTGACGCGCCGAGAGCGCGGTGAGCGCGCGCTCGAACGTCGCCTTCGGCGTCCGCGTCTGGATCGGACCGGCGAGCAACTCGCCATAGCCCTCGAAGGGAATGGCGTCGACCTTTGCGCCCTTTGCGGCGAGCGAATCGACCAATGCGTCCGAGCCGCCCTGCGGGTCGGTCGTCGCGATGACGAAAGCGGACGACGGCGGCGCGAGGCGCGCGGCGTCGAGCGCGCCGACCTCGGCGACGAAGGCGGCCGGCATGACGAAACCCGCAATCGACAGCGCGCCGGACGCGACCTCGGCGCCGCCGTCGTCCGGCGCGGCGACCATGGCGGCGAACGCCTTGGTTTCGCGAATGTAGCGGCGGCCCGAGGCGGGCGCGCCCATGAGGACGACGCCGGCGGCGGCGAGCCCCGCATTCATCGCCGCAAGCGCGACGAGGCAGCCGAGACCGAAGCCCGCGAGTACGATTGCGCGCGCCCCCGATGTCTTGCGCAGCGCCGCGGCGGCCGCCGAGACGGAGGAAACCCAGTCGGCAAGCGTGTGCGCATCGAGATCGCCGCGCGAATTTCCGGCGCCCGGATAGTCGAACCGCAGCGTCGGATAGCCTTCGCGCGCCAGCATTTCGGCGAATTCGGCCATGGCGCGATGCGCGCACAAGGCCTCGTAGCCCCAGCCGCCGCAGACGATCACGCCCGTCTCGCCGCCTGCCGGATGCAGATAGCCGAGGCAATCCCCGAACACGATCGGCCGCGCCATCGGCTCGAACGACCCCTCCGCACGCGCGGACGCCGGCGCAGCCACGCGTGGCGCGTCCGCAGTGCGCAAATCGGGCGAGGGCAGCGGGTTCATCGGTCCGCAGAGTACCGAAAGTCCTAAGGCGATGTCAGACGAATCGCCTAAAAGCGGTTAATCCTGACCATGTGAAACCCCTCCCGCGCCGGGGCGCGGGGCGCGCGTTTCTCCGCTGCAGACGCCTCAAATGCTCGCCGTCCTGTCGATAACCATTCCCATCTTCCTCTTGATCGGCGTCGGCTTTCTCGCTTTTCGCTTCCGGATCGTCCCGCCCGAGCACGCGCGCGCGCTCGGCGCCTTCGTGCTCAACTTCGCCCTGCCCGCCCTGATCCTGCGCGCGCTTTCGAGCCATCGCGTCTCCGAGATCCTGAACCTGCGGTATCTCGCCGGATACGCCGCCGCCTCGCTCCTCGTATTCGCGCTCGTGTTCACGATCGCCCGGCGCGCGCGCGGGCGCTCGCGCACGGAAAGCGCGATCCAGGCGATGGGCGCCTCGGTCTCCAACAGCGGCTTCATCGGCTATGCCGTCGCCTCGCTGGTTCTCGGCGAGGTCGCCGGGCTTGCGCTGTCGCTCAACATGATCGTGGAGAATGCGATCGTGCTGCCCCTGGCGCTCGGGCTCGCCGAAGCCGGCCGCGGCGAAGGCGCGACCCTGGCCGCGACCATCCGGGGCGCGGCGCTGCGGCTCGCGCGCAATCCGCTGATCCTCTCCATCCTCGTCGGCCTCGCGCTCGCCCTGACCGGCGTCGTACCGCCCGCCCCGGTCGCAAGGGCGATCGACATGCTGGCGAATGCGGCGGCCGCCGTCGCGCTCTTTTCGATCGGCGGGGCGTTGGTCGGCGCACATGCGACAGGGCTCGTGGCCGATGTCGCGCTGATCGTCGCCGGCAAGCTTGTCGCCTTTCCGCTCGCGGTGTTCTGCGTTTTTGCGCTCGTTCCGGGCCTCGACCCGGTCTTGCGGAAGGCGGCGCTCGTTTTCGCCAGCGTGCCGATGATCGCCGTCTATCCCTTGTTCGGACAGGTCTATGGGCTCGGACGACTCGCCGCCGGAGCCATGGTGGCTGCGACCGCGCTGTCCTTTCTCACGATTTCCACGCTCCTCTATTTTCTCTAGGCGGCGAGGCTTGACGCCCCCGACCCGGCGACGCATCGTCGCCCCGATTTTCACGACGCCCCGGGACATAAACGACATGAGCGCACACAGGTTCGGCCGCGCGATCGCGCTGGCTCTCGCCCTGACGGGCCTCGCCCCCGGGGCCGGCTTCGCACGGCCGCAGGTCCCGGCCGAGCAGCGGCACATGAGTTTCTCGGGCGACATGCCGGCCTGTGACGACCCATCGATCCTGGGCAGGATTTCGTCGCGCTTCGCCTCGCGCGAAGGCCACTACTGGGATTCCGGCCTCGCCATCGCCGCCTTTCAGGGCGTCGTCGAGGTCGGCTACCGGCCGAACGGGCTCGATTATTACCCGCGCCGCTATTGCAGCGCGCGCGCGGTGCTGAACGACGGCAAGACGCGCAAGGTCACCTATGCGATCGGCGGCCGCGAATCCGGCTGGCTCGGCGTGCTCGGCAACAATGTCGACTGGTGCGTCGAGGGGCTCGACCGCAACCTCGCCTATGGCGCGCAATGCCGGGCCGCGCGGCCCTGATTTCAGCACGGATCATTAGATGACGTCTTCTCTCGCCTTCGGGCCGATTCGCAGAACCGCGCTCGCGCTCGCGCTGGCGGTCCTCGCCGCAGCGCCGGCCGCCGCGCAGAACGCCGGCTGTATTCTCGACAATTGCGCCGACCGCCGTCCGGTCCAGCCGTCCCGGCAGGCGCCGCCGCAGCCTTCCGACCGCGGCTATGATTCGTACCGGCCGCGGCCGCGCGGCGCGAGCCAGCCCGGCGATTTCGATTTCTACGTCTTCTCGCTGTCCTGGTCGGCCGGCTTCTGCGAAACCGGCGGCGCCGACAAGAACCCGCAGCAATGTTCCGGCGGCCAGCATCTCGGCTTCGTCGTGCATGGACTTTGGCCGCAATACGAGCGCGGCTTCCCGCAGGATTGCGGCGGCGGCCGCATGCCCTCGCGCATCGCGCTCGATCAGGCCAACGGCCTTTTCCCCGATATCGGCCTTGCTCGCTACGAATGGCGCAAGCACGGCACATGCTCGGGCAAGAGCCCCGGCGATTATTTCGCCGACGTGCGCGCCGCGCGCGCGGCGGTGGCCGTGCCGCAACAATTCGCCAATGCGGCCGGCGACCAGACCATGGCGCCGATCGACATCCTGCGCGCCTTCGAGGCCGCCAATCCGCGGCTGCGGCCGGGCATGTCGGCGGTCGGCTGTCGCCAGGGCGTGCTTCAGGAAGTGCGCTTCTGCATGACCAGGGACCTGCGCGATTTCAGGCCATGCCCGGAGGTCGCGCAGCAGACCTGCCGCACGCGCCAGATCACGGTTCCCGCGCCTCTCTGAACCGCACGGCCGAAAGCGAAGTTCCGGTATTCGCCGCGCCCCTCTGCGCGTCCAGATCGACGCTCAGATGCGCGAAAACCGCCAGACGAGAAACGCGGTAAGCGCGGCCGCGGAATAGAGATCGAGCTCGAGCAGCTTCGCCGCCGTTTGCGGCGGCCAGCCGTTGAGCGCGGCGCCGTAACGGCCGTGGAGCGCGAGAAAGGCGACGAAAACCAGCGCGACGAGAACCCGACGCGAGATATGGTCCCGCGGAGAAAAGCAGACAAACGCGAGCAGCGCGCAGGGAAAGAGGAAGGCTTCCGTTCCCGCCGCCGCGCCGAACAATTTCGTCGCGAACAAGGTATCGACGAGAGCGACGCACACCAGCGCTACGCGCGCGAGAAAATCGGCCCGGCGCGCGATGACGGGAACGGCGAGATAGAAGATCGCGCCGGCCATCGTCGGCGTCGCAGCGAAGGCCGCGTCGCGGCCGGCGATCCACCAGACATAGAGCGGATAGAACGGCTTGTTCGCGACGATGAGCCAGGCGGCCGCGACGCTCGCTTGCGCGCGCTCGTCCTTCAAGAGCGCGCCGGCTTCAGCCGATAATGGCCGACGCCCCATTCCGCGCCGCCGGCGTGGCCGAACAGGCCCGCGGTCGCGAGAAAGAAAAGACGCCAGCGGCGACGCCACAACGGCGCGTCGGCGCCGTAGACGTCGCGCAGAATGACGTCGATCGCGTCGATATGCGCGTCGAAATTGTTCAGCCAGTCCATCGCCGTGCGGCGGTAATGCTCGCCCGACCAGCGCCATTCCTCCTCGACCTGGAACAGGGGCGAAGCGCGATGCGGCAGATCGTGCGCCGGCATGACGCCGCCCGTGAAGAAATGCTGCGCGATCCAGTCGGCCGGATCGCTGTGATCGAAACGATAGGACCGCGCGCGATGCGTGAAGACATGCAGGAACATGCGCCCGTCGTCGGCAAGCCATTCGCTGGCGCGTGAAAACAGCGCGGGCCAGTTCGACATGTGTTCGAACATCTCGACCGAGACGATGCGGTCGAAGCGCGACGCCGTCCGGAATGCGTTCATGTCGCAGGTGAGTACGCTCAGATTCGACAGGCCGCGCGCGGCGGCCTCGTTCTCGATGAAATGTCGCTGCGCCTGCGAATTGGACACGGCGAGGATCCGCGCGCCCGGATAGCGCGCCGCCATGTAGAGCGAGAGCGAGCCCCAGCCGCAACCGAGTTCGAGTATGCGATGTCCGTCGCGAAGATCGGCGTGCGACACGGTTTCGGCAAGCGCGAACGTCTCCGCGTCGTCGAGGCTGGCGTGCGCGTCCGGGTAGAGACAGCACGAATATTTCCGCTGCTTGCCGAGCATCAGGCCGAAGAAGTCGGGCGGCAATTCGTAATGCTGCTCGTTCGCCTTGTCCGCATGGACGGCGATCGGAAAGGCGCGCATATCCCGAACGAAGCGGTCTTCCTCCGCCTCGGGCAGCAAGGCGAGCCGTCGCCGCGACCGCGCGACCAGCCAGTCGATCCCGGCAAGCGTCACACGATCGGGCAGCGGCGCGCGTTCGGCCGCGCGGATGGCGTTTGCGACGATACCCATGGGCGTTCTCCGATTGCCGGTCTTACGTCGCAGGCGCCGCGCCGGTTCACTTCGAGGGCGCAGGCGGTGAACCGGCGGCCGCCGCCGCGCGTAACAGGGCCATGTGGAAGACGTTCTGCCTCGCCGCAGCGCTGCTGGCGGCGACCATCGCGCGCGCGAACCCCAACGCCCCGCTCGGAAGCTGGGCGCGCGGCGACGGCAAGGCCGTCGTGCGCATAGCGCCTTGCGGCGCGGATCTCTGCGCCACCAACACGTGGATAAGGCCCGGAACCGAAGACGAGAAGGTCGGCGACTATCTCGTGCTGAAGGTCAAGCCGACCGGCGAGGCGCTTGCCGGCGAAGCCTATGATCCACAGCGGCGCCTCTCGTTCCGCTTCAGCATGAATGTCGCGGCGCGGACGATGACGACGCGCGGCTGCATGCTTGCGGGCCTGGTCTGCAAGACCATGAACTGGACGCGCCGCGACGGCGCGCAATGATCGGGGAGACGAAGAGGTGAAACAGACCGCCGTTCTCTACGTTTCGACGCTGCTGGCGTTGATCGCGATCGATTTCGTCTGGCTGTCGGTCATGGGCGCGCGCCTCTACCGGCCGGTTCTCAAGGACATGCTGTTGCAGGATTTCCGTCCGGCGCCGGCGATCCTGTTCTATCTCCTGTTCGCGGCGGGCGTCGTCTGGTTCGCGGGCCTGCCCGCCCTGACGGAGCGTTCGTGGCGGGCCGCGCTCGTCAACGGCGCGCTTCTCGGCCTCGTCTGCTACGCAACTTACGATCTCACGAACCAGGCGACCCTGCGGGACTGGGCGAGCGTCCTCACGCTCGCCGACATGGCCTGGGGAACGGTCCTGTCGGCGCTGGCGGCGACCATCGGCTACGCCGTCGCGCGCGCTTTCGGCGACTGACCGCTCGACGCGGCGCGCGGGCCGTCGCATAAGCGGCGGCGATGAACTATCGCCACGCCTTCCACGCCGGCAATTTCGCGGACGTTTTCAAACACGCGCTTTTGACGCGCATTCTCGTCTATCTGAATCGCAAGGAGACGCCGTACCGCGTGATCGACACCCACGCCGGCGAAGGCGCCTACGATCTTTCGCGCGACGAGGCCGCCCGCACCGGCGAATGGCGAGAAGGAATCGGCAGGCTCGCAACGATCGCGCCCGATGGACCCGTGTCCGATCTTCTGCAGCCCTTTCTCGACATTGTCGGCGCTTGCGACGCCGAGGGCCGCCCCCTGCTCTATCCGGGTTCGCCGCTGATCGCGCAGAAGCTGGCGCGAAGAAGCGACCGGCTCGTCTTCTGCGAAAAGCATCCCGACGCTTTCGGCGCGCTGAAGCGGCGCTTTGCGCGCGATCGTCGCGTGAGAGCGCTCGATCTCGACGGCTGGACCGCGCTCGGCGCTTTCGTTCCGCCGCCCGAGCGGCGCGGGCTCGTGCTGGTCGATCCGCCGTTCGAGCAAAAGGACGAATTCGCGACTCTCGCCAAATCCTTCGCCGCCGCCTTCGCAAAATGGCCGACCGGCGTTTACGCGCTCTGGCATCCCGTCAAGGACCTGACGGATGCGCGCAGATTATGGGACGCCGTGCGCGAAAGCGGCGCGAAAAGCGCGCTGCGTCTCGAGCTCGCCGTCGCGCCGGCGTCGGCGGCGGGGCTCGCCCGCACCGGCCTCATCGTCGTCAATCCGCCCTTCGTTCTGGAGGGTGAAGCGCGCGCTCTTCTCCCGGCTCTCGCGCACGCGCTCGAACGCGCGCCGGGTCAGGGCGCAATTCTGATCGAGCGTTTCGGCGGTTGACCTTCCGATGCGGCGCTCTGCGCAGAAAAAAGGCCCGGCGAGCCGGGCCAAGGTTTCTGGAGGGATGGCGCAATCAGAAGTGGTAGTTGAGGCCGGTTCGCAATTGCGCGGCGTCGACCCCGACGCGAATCCAGTCGGGCGTCCAGGCGAAGGCGTCCTTCGATCCGAGTGAGGTGTAGAGGAATTCGGCCTTGCCCGAGATGTGATCGGTGAAGGCGTATTCGACGCCGGCGCCGACCGCGTAGCCAGCCTGGAAGGACGATGTCGAGGAGAAGAACGGCACGGACCGCCAGTCGTTGATGTTTGCGGAGACCGAACCGAAGGCGAGGCCGCCGGTCGCATAGACGAGCGCGCGGTCGAAGGCGTAGCCGACGCGCGGCCGGATCGTGGCGATGCTCGTGAGCTTGCCTTGTCCGGTGAAGCGGAAGAACGGCAGCTGATTGGTGTCGTTGATGCTCGTGAGGTCCCAGTCGCCCTCGACGCCGAGCACGAAATTCTGCGGCGCCTGCCAGTTGAAGCCGGCAGTCACGCCGCCCTCGAAGCCGCTCGGACGTCCGAAGAACTGGTCCGAACCCTGGCTGAAGGAGGCCCAGCCGTAACCGATGTTGAGGCCGGCATAGAGGCCGGTCCATGTGAACAGGGGCGGCGGCGCATAATAATCCGAGGAGGGCGCGCGGCGGCTCGGAAGGTCCGCCGCCTGCGCTGCGCCCGCGACTGCGACGATCGCCAGCGCGACGCCTGCGAGAAGGGACTGTTTCATGACGCTACTCCATTACGCGACGCTTACACGCGAATTTACCGGTTTCCTTGTATGTTCGTTCAGGTAAACGCGGCCTTACGGCGCGCCCCGTCGCAATCGTGGCGAACCTGTGGCGCTGCGTTCAATTCGATACAGATGAAGGACGAGATCGAGAACCCTCGCACGCGCGCCGCGGAAACCCCGAAGTTCGCGACGCGCGTCGAGCAACGCCGCGACAAGCGCGAATATATCTGGGTTAATCAATTTTTACTTGCAGGCTCATTGCTTTCCGACATGACGTAGCAGTCTTCGGCGACGCGTCTTAAGATGCGCGCGCGAGTGAAACGGACCGAGGACATGGACGCTGGAATTGCGCTGGTGACGGGCGGCGCGCGCAGGATCGGTCGCGCGATCGTGGAGCGCCTCGCACGCGAAAAATTCGCCGTGATCGTGCATGCGAGCGCACGCTCGCTCCGCGACGCCGACGTGCTCGCCGGGACGCTGCGCGCATCGGGCGCGCGCGCGACGACAGCCGTCGCCGACCTCGCGGACGCGCGCGAAACGTCCGCGCTGATCGAGGCCGCCGCGCGGACGTTCGGCGCGCCCACTCTGCTCGTGAACAATGCGTCCGTTTTCGAAGCCGACGAACCGCAGACCTTCGCGGCGCAAGGTTTCGAGCGCGCGATCGCGGTAAACCTGCGCGCGCCGGCGCTGCTGACGCAAGCCTTCGCCGCGGCGCTGCCGACGCAATCGGACGGCGTCGTCGTCAACATCATCGACCAGCGCGTGCTGCGGCCCGATCCTTATTACTTCAGCTATTCGCTATCGAAAGCCGCGCTCCTGCATGCGACCAAGGCGATGGCGCAGGCCTATGCGCCGCGCATTCGCGTCAACGCCGTCGGGCCGGGGCCGGTGCTGCCGAACCAGCACGAGGGCCAGGCGGCCTTCGACGCCGAGCTCGCGGTCGCGCCGCTCGGCCGCGCCGTCGCGCCGGAAGAGGTCGCGGACGCCGTCCTGTGGCTCGCGAAAGCGCCTTCCGTCACCGGCCAGATGATCGCGGTCGATTCAGGCCAGCATCTCGCCTGGAAGTGACTTCAGTCCGCGCTCGGCAGCCGCCGGATCGTGAACTCGATGTCGCCGTCGTCGCAGACCCGCCAGAATTCGATCTCGGTCATGTAGGCGGCCTTCGGGTAGAGATCGAACCATTCCCGCGCCTTCTCGCGAGCCTCCGGCCGCGGCAGGCGGAACGTCTCGCGTCGCCACGCTCCCGAACGCTCGCCGCGCATGCGGCCGCGCGCCGCGAGCTTGCGAGCGATCTCGCCAGGGCTTCTGGCGCGTGGCTTGAACTGTTCGCTCATCGCGCGTCACCAGGGGGGTGTGCGCCCGAAGATAGCGTCAGCCGGCGGTCTTTGCGAGTCGGCCCGGGGGGCGGGGATTTTTCCCGTGGCTGTGTTGATTTAGCCCCTGACGCCGGCTGCGAAAAATAGCCATAATGCGACGATATTGCCGCGCTCAGGCAATGAGGGGGATCGCGTCGCCGTCGTGACGAAGACAGGTCGCGCACTACTGGCCGTTACCGGACTTGTGGCGTTGTCGGTCGCCGCGGGCGTCGCCGGCGCGCGCCTGATGCCTGGGACCGAGCCTGTCGCCGCCAGCGCGCCCCCGCAGATCGAGGTCGCCGCGGTCGCGCCGCCGCAGCTCGCGGCCCCGCAGCCCGAACCCGCCGCCGTCGAACCCGCGCCGCTGCGGACGGATACGTTTGGCGGGCTCGTCCGCGACGCCCCGATGTCCGCGCCGTTCCGCCCGCAGCTCGCCCGCGCGGAAGCCCCGACGCCTGCCGCCATCGCCCCTTTCGCCCCGGTTGCGCTGACTGAACAGACCCCGGCGGGCCCGGTCGAGATCGAGGTCCCCCTGCCGCCCGTGCGCCCGGCCGAACTCGGCGCCCCGGACATGGCTTTCAACGCGCCGCTACCGCCGATCCGGC
Organism: Hyphomicrobiales bacterium; assembly: GCA_028868735.1. GTDB lineage: Bacteria > Pseudomonadota > Alphaproteobacteria > Rhizobiales > Beijerinckiaceae > JAJXWB01. Next base: position 42,005 of record JAGWTW010000017.1, read on the forward strand.
CGCACGATCTCGAAGAGGCCCCGGCCGCGGCCCTGCCGCCGGTCGTCGTCGCTTCCCTCGCGCCGCAAGCGCCCGTCGCCGCGCCCGAGACCAAACCCCAGCTTGTCGAGCCCTCGCCGCAGGCCGTCGAACAGGCTGCGCCGCCGGCCGACGTCCCTTTCAGAAAGGGTCAGCCGGCCTATGTCCGCATCTTCAAGGAAGAAGGCCAGCTCGAGCTCTGGCTGAGGAAGGGCGCCAAATTCGCGCTCTACAAGACCTACCCGATCTGCAAATGGTCGGGGCATCTCGGCCCGAAGCTGCGGGAAGCCGACTATCAGTCGCCGGAAGGCTTCTACAGCGTCTCGGCCCGGCAGCTGAACCCCAATTCGCACTATCACCGCGCCTTCAACGTAGGCTTCCCGAACGCGCTCGAAAAGCAGCTCGGCTATACCGGCGGCCTCGTGATGGTGCATGGCGATTGCCAGTCGGTCGGCTGCTTCGCCATGACCGACCGCGGCATCGACGAGATCTACGGCTTCGTCGCCGCCGCCATCGCGGGCGGGCAGAAGGAAGTGCCGGTCAACATCTTCCCCTTCCGCATGACCGATTCGAAATTCGCGCGCGAGACGGGCGCGGGTCTGCTCTCCTTCGCGCCCGCCGGCAACGAGCGCTGGTCGTCCTTCTGGTCGAACCTGAAGGAAGGCTACGATCTCTTCGAAAAGTCCGGCGAGCCGCCCGTGGCCTACGCCTGCGGCGGCCATTACGGTTTCAACGTCAACGGCGCCGCCTGCAAGCGCATTGCAGGCTGGTGAGACCGCCGGCCGGCCGCCGTCGATGACGCGCATTTACAGACTCGGCGCATCTGGCTTGCGAAGCAGACAGCCAAGGCCGTCAGGTTCGACGTTGCGCGCGCGGCGGCTTCGCTCGTTCAGGAAATGGCGGCGGCGCTGGAACTGGCCACCGCGCGCGCCGCAGTTGCGGACTATCTGAGAGTACTCACATACGCTGCGACCGCGGCGAGCTGATCCGGCGTCAGTTTGTGCGTGATCGGCTCCATCACGGAGGACGCGTCCGGCTTGGCGACGTCCTGGCCGCGCTCCTTGTCCCAGTTCGTGATCTTGCGAATGATGTAGTCGTTGAGCTGCCCGGCCAGGCGCGGAATCTGGTCGTTGCCCTTGGCTTCCGGCCCGTGGCAGGAGGCGCAGGGCGGCAGGTCGACAGCGGGGTCGCCTTCCTCGAATATTTTTTTGCCCGCATCGACCAGCTCTTTCGGCGCGCCGCCGAGCGGCTCTGGATCGAGATTATGGAACGCCTTCGTCAACGCCTCGACCATCGCAGGGCTGAGCACGTGCGCGACATTGCCCATCACCGGATTGACGCGCCGGCGCTCGATGAAGGCCGTGAGCTGGTTCTTCAGATATTCTGGTTGCTGTCCGGCGAGCCGCGGCATCGGAAACGAACCGCGAAAGCCTTGCGCGTTCACGCCGTGACAGGTGCGGCAATAGGCGAACTTCGCCTGGAACTCCTTGTCGGGCAGCGCGCCGGGCTTGCCGCCCTGCGCCTGTGCGCCGGCGCCGCACAAAAGGACGAACAACGCCGCCCTAGATACGGTCTTTGCACGAGGGAGCCTCATGTCCGATCCTCTGACATTTGCAACGGCGCCCTATCGCCCGACGTCCACGAACTGCACGAAGCTGAGATAGGACGCGAGCGCTTCGACTTCGTTCGCCGACAGCGACTTCGCCACGAGCGGCATCGGTTTCGCGCTCTGGTGGTAGCCCTGGTTCCACTGTTCAAGCCGGCGCTTCAGATAGACGTAGGACAGGCCGCCGAGCCGCGGAATATCGCGAACGCCTTCGCCATTGGGGCCATGACAGGCGATGCAGGCCGCCACATTGTCGACGGCGACGCCATTGTCGTATATCGCCTTGCCGGTCGCTGCGAGGCCGCTTTGGCCGTCGGCCGCAGCCTCCGGCGCCAGCGACGAGAAATAGACGGCAAGCCCCTGCGCAGTCGCGGGATCGAGCCGCGCGACCGCGCCCCACATGTATTTCTGCGACAGCGGGTTGTCGCGGGCATGCGCGGCAAAGCTCGCGAGCTCCCGTTCGATATAGGCGGTTCTCTGTCCGGCAAGGCGCGGCGCGAACATGAAGCCTTGCGCCGACGATCCGTGACACCAGGTGCAATTGCGCACGGGCAGCGCATCTTGCGCCGACGCGGCGCCGGCGATCAGCAGGAGAAGCGCCGCGACGAGGCCGCTTCCCGTACGTTGGTCTCTGCGCGCACGTTGCATGGATCAGCCATTCATCTGAGGGTGCTGACATAGGCGGCGATCGCCGATTTTTGCGTCGGGGTCAGATTGTGCGCGGTCGGCCCCATGATCGCGGACAGATCCTTCGTCTTGCCGAGGCCGCGCTCCTGGCTCCAGTTCGACAACGCCTTGATCGTGTACCAGTAGACCTGCCCGGCGAGGCGCGGGATCGCGTTCTGCCCCTTTGCGTCAGGCCCGTGGCACGCCGAGCACGCAGGAATGTTGGCGTCCGGCAGGCCCGTCGCGAAGATTTCCCTGCCGAGCGCGATGGAGGCGTTGGGCGCGCCGCCGAAGGGCGGCGAGTTCATCGACTGAAGGGACGCCGCGAGCGCGCCGATCATACCAGGCGGAATGCCGTGCGCGACGTTCGACATGATCGGGTTGACGCGCCGCTTTTCCTGAAACGCGCGCAGCTGATTTACGATGTAGCCCGACGGCTGGCCCGCCAGCCGCGGCATGACGTAATAGCCGCGATAGCCTTCCGCGCCGAGGCCATGACAGGTTTTGCAATATTCCAGCTTCGCCTCCAGCGCGCCGCCGCCGGTCCTGCGCGCCGCGCCGTACCCCTGTGTCGTCGCGGCGAGAGCGAATGCGGCGGTCGTCAGCGCCAGTCGCAGCCCGATGCCCTTCATGATCTTCCTCTCCGCGCCCATCAGAAGGCGATCCAGCTGTAGAGAAACAGCGTGTCGTTATCTCTGGCGTTGTGGAAATTGCCGTCGAAATTGTCCTGGCCGCCGTTCATCTGCAGGTAGTGCGTGTACTGCACGCCGATCTTGGCGTTCGCCCAGGGCCAGGCAGGCGGCCCCCCGTTGCTGAAGGGCATGTAGGAAGCTTCGAACGTCAGACCTCTGGCGTTCGGGCTGTTGGACAGCGAATTGCCGTTGTAGAGCGGCGGCGGATTGCCGTTGACCGATGCGCCGTAGAGCTGCGCGTCCGGCGTGCCGCGCACGCTGAAATAGGAGACCGACGCAGCGATCGTCCGGTTCCACACGTATTGCGCCGTCGCGCGCAGGCTGACGAGTCGGTTGGAAATGTTCTGCGAGCCGCCGTTCGAACTCAGCGCCGGCATGCCCCATGTATTGACGAACTGTCCTTGGTTGAACGTCGAGTTGAGTTGCTGATGTTCGACGATGCGCGAGAATTTCAGCGTGACCGCATGCGGGTCGTCGATATATTGATACTGCGCATCGAAACCGATGTCGGTGTAGCGATCGACGCCGAAGCCCTGCACGGCGCCCGGATAGATCCGCGGATAGAATCCGAACGCGCCGACCATCAGCGAATGATTGCCCCAGTTCGGTTCGATCGCGACGCGCCAATACGGCGCGAAACCCGCGAGCGAATCGCTCGAACAAAGGCCCTGCGGGCCATACCAGGGATAGTAGGGCGGGTTGTTGAGCGGATTGTTGTTGATGTCGTTCTGCAGGACCGCATACACCCATGCGTCGTTGTTCGCGCAGGGAACGCCGAGCGCCCGCTTCAACGGCATCGACATGTTGTGATACCCGCCCGCTTCGACATAGACCACGTCGTTGAACAGGGCGTACGCGGTCGTGCCGATCACCTTGCCCGCGAGGTTGCCTTCGATCTGCGTGCCGGGCGGCGCAAATTGCGGCGCCAGCGTCGAGGCGACATAGGGACTTCCCCAGGCCGGCGTCGTGTTCCAGACGTCCTGCACCGTAGGACCGTTGTGAACGGTCGCGCCGAACAGGAGATCGAGCTTGCCGAATTTCGCGGTGTCCGCGTAGCGGATGTCCGTGTTGTCGAGGAATGTGTGTTCGGAGGCCCGATCGTACGTGCCCTGAATGAAAGCGCCGAGATTGCCGTAGATCTTGCCGCCGTAGAACACGCTGACCTGCTGCATGACGGCGTTATCGTTCGTGTGCGTGTCGGTCGTCGGCGGCGAGTCCTGACCCTTTCGCGTGTGCGTGAACGTCGGAACCAACATGGCGGCAAGCGGCGGCTTTCCGTCCCACAGCCCTTCTCCGCCGCCGATCGTATAGCCGCTGAGCTTGAAGCGCCGACCGAATGGCGTCAGTTCCGGAAAGGCGGTGTGGCAGGTGGCGCAGGGTTGTCCGGTTTGCCGCGCAAAACTCGGAAGCGCCTTGGCGCGATCGAGCGCGATCGTGACGAACAGACAGGCCGCGATCAACACCGCAGACAGCGCCGTCATCGCCTGGCGCCTGCCGACAGCCTCGTCTCGACTCCCGACGACGCCAGCAAAGGATTCCGGAGGCCGCATCTGCTTTCCCATGCCCTTTCTCGGGCCACGTGCGTTCGATCACGAGTCATCGACTCACGCGCGGCTTTTAGAGTGATGGAGCGTCACGGGATTGCCCCCAAACGTCAATTGACGTGGATCAACGGAGACGAAGATTGCGAGCCGCGAAGCGCGCTTCGGCGCTTGTCAGCGATGCGCGGACGTTCCTTCCTTCGCGCCTGACGATACGACGCGCAAGCGATCCGCATCTCGCTGATCGCAGTGGCGAAAGATTCGAACCGGATCACGTTTCAGCAATGTCGATTTCGCGATTTCGGCCAAAAATCATTTGCTTTTTCGGTTTGACGCGAAGCGCGGTTTGCGTTCGATCGCTTCGCGGCTGGATGAAAGACATCGGCGAAGACGCGGGCGTCATGCGCGTGAAATGGGAAGGCGCGCGAAGCCGAAGCGCAGAAAACGCCATTGGCCACAATGTTGCAGGCGCGCATCAATCGATGATTTTAGTCGATCGCAATACACGTCTTGCGCGCATGCAATCGTTACGCGCCGTCGCGGCGCGGGGACGGATATCGCGCCGCAAGAGCGCCGCGCTCACTCCTTGTAGAGCGCCTGTTCGATCAGCTTCGAAATCTCCGCGGGATCGCGCGGGAAACCGGCGCGGATCCAGAGCGCCTGAAGTTTTTTCAATGCTGCGCCGATCGCGCGGCCTTCCGTGAGGCCGCGATTTTTCAAATCCTCGCCCGTCACCGGAAGCCGCAAGTCGGTCATGCCGGCGAGCGCTTCATAGGCTGATAGCCAGCGCGCATCGTCCGGCGCCGCCGCGCTCTGCGCATGCGCGAGCATCAACGCGTCCCGCGCGACGTCGGCCCCCGCGCGGAACGCGAATTCGGCGAGCGCATTGCCGTCGGGCGGCGCAT
>JAGWTW010000207.1 GCA_028868735.1 Hyphomicrobiales bacterium
CATGATCGGGACGCCGAGCGCGCGACGGGTCGCGTATAAGCCGCGGAAATGCAAGACGCCATGGGAGACGCACTGGCTCTAGAGCCTGGCCTAGCCTCGCGGGACGGTCTTGCCATTTCCTGCCGAAGCGTGACCAAGAGCTACCGCAGCAGCGCAGCGACCGTTCCCGCGCTGCGGGGGATCGATCTCGACGTGGCGCGCGGCGAACTGTTAATGGTCGTCGGCCCGTCCGGCTGCGGAAAAACGACGTTGATATCCGTGATCGCGTCGATCCTCAGGCAGGACGCCGGGCAGTGCCGCGTGCTCGGCTGCGACCTCGACGGCATGAATGAGGCCGAGCGCGCGCAGTTTCGGCGCGACCGGATCGGCTTCGTATTCCAGCTCTTCAATTTGCTGCCGGCGCTGACGGTTGCGGAAAATGTCGCGATCCCGTTGCTGATCGCCGGCGCGTCCTGGCGGAGCGCGCGTGCGCGCGCGGCCGAAGGGCTCGAAACAGTCGGATTGGGCGCGCGCTCGACCGCCTTGCCCGGCGAGCTGAGCGGAGGGCAGCAGCAGAGAGTGGCGATCGCGCGGGCGCTGGCGCATGATCCGTCGCTGGTCGTCTGCGACGAGCCGACCAGCAGCCTCGATCACGCAGCCGGGCAGGCGGTGATGGAGACTCTTCGCACGACCGGAAGATCGTCCGGTCGTACGATCGTCGTAGTGACGCACGATGAGCGGATATTCGGCTTCGCTGATCGCATCGCGCGAATGGACGATGGCAGGATCGTCGAAATCGTCCGGAGCGACGGCAGGGACGCGCTGCAATGAACTGGAGAATTCTGCTTCCATTGCTCGGCGCGCTCGGCTTCGCCGCCGCAATCGTCTCGGTCGTTCGCGGCGACCAGCCCCCGCCTACCGCCGCTGCGCCGCTGCTTGCCGCGCATTCGCCGTACAAGCACTACGTCGCCGGGACCGGCCTGATCGAAGCAAGCAACGGAAACATCGCCTTAGGGACGCCGGTCTCCGGAATTGTCGGCGCGATCTACGTGAAATGGGGCGAGGAAGTCGCTGCGGGAACGCCGCTGTTCAAAATCGACGATCGCGACCTCGCCGCGCAGCTTGTCGTGGCGCAAGCCGGCGTCAGGCAGGCCGAGGCGCACCTGGCCAAGACCAAGAACCTGCTGAAAGTGGGGCAAGGTCTGCAATCCGGCGCCTCGATCAGCGCGGTCGAACTCGCGAACCGGCGCTTCGACGCCGACATAGCCGACGCCGCGCTTGGCGTCGCCGAGGCGCAGGTCGCGCGCATCAAGGTGGACATCGAGCGACGCATAATCCGGGCCCCCGTCGCCGGCCGCGTCCTGCAGATCAATATGCATCTGGGCGAGTTCGCCCCGAGCGGCGCGGTGAATCCGCCCCTCATGCTGTTCGGCGACGACAAACGGCTGAACATCCGCGTCGACGTCGACGAATTCGACGCCTGGCGGGTCAGGCCGGACGCGCCCGCCATCGCCGATGCGCCCGGGAATCCGGACCTGAAGACGAAGCTGCGGTTCTTGCGCATCGAACGCTACGTTGTTCCCAAGACATCGCTGACGGGCGCGAGCACCGAGCGGACGGATACGCGGGTTCTGCAGGTGATCTACAGCTTCGATCACGGCGATCTGCCGCTGTATGTCGGCCAGCGAATGAACGTGTTCATCGAGGCGCCGCAGGTTCCGAACGGGTCGGGGGATGGTCGCCCACGCTCCAGAGCCGACAGCGTCGTTTCAGAGCGCGGCGAGCGCAATCCCTGATGCTGCGCGTCGCCCTGAAGATGCTGGTGGGAGATCGCGTCAAATACGCAGGGCTGCTGTTCGGCGTCGCCTTCACGTCGTTCCTCGTCACGTTCGCGAGTTCCTATTTCGCCGGCTTCCTGACCCGCGGCTTCGCGCTCGTCGCGGAGAACCCGCAGGCCGGGGTCTGGGTCATGGATCCGGCGGTCAGATCGGTCGAGCCCGCGACCAATCTGCCGTATTCGGCTCTCGACCGCGTCCGCAGCGTCGAGGGCGTCGCAAGCGCGACGCCGCTTGCGGTCGGGACAGCCCACGTCCGGTTTCCGAACGGACGATTTCAGTCGTTCCAGGTCATCGGAGTCGACGACGCGACCCTGGCCGGCCTGCCCCCGCTCGAAAACGGCGCATCGCCGCTCGCGCTGCGCGGTCCGGACGGAGTCGCGGTCGCGTCCGGAGGCACGGTCGGCAAGTTGCAGACGCCGCGCGATCGGGCGGATCAGTGGTCCGGCGG
>JAGWTW010000131.1 GCA_028868735.1 Hyphomicrobiales bacterium
GTGACGATCATCGGCTACACCGACCTGCACAGCCGCCTCGCCAAGCAATCCTCGACGCTCTATGCGACGAACCTGCTGCGGCTCACCGAAGAACTCTGCAAGGCGAAGGACGGTCAGATCGTCGTCAACATGGACGACGACGCGATCCGCGGCTTCACGGTCGTGAAGGACGGCGAGATCACCTGGCCCGCGCCGCCGCTGAAACTGCCTGCGCCGCCGCCGCCGAAGCCCGCCGCCGCTGCGGCTGCCGCGCCTGCGCCCGCCGCCAAGAAGGGCGGCGGCCACGGCCATGGCGCGCCCAGCGAACCGATGGCGCTGAAATCGCTGCTGATCACGTTCGGCGTCGCCGCGCTGCTGTTCATTCTGGTCGGCGCCTATGCGCCGCCGGTCTTCCTCGGACACTTCACCGTGTTCGTGCTGGCGATCTTCGTCGGCTACATGGTCGTGTGGAACGTGACGCCGGCGCTGCACACGCCGCTCATGAGCGTGACGAATGCGATCTCCTCGATCATCGCGATCGGCGCGCTCCTGCAGATATGGCCGCCGTCCGACCCCGGTCGCCCGGACGTCTGGATCCTGATCATCGCGTTCGTCGGACTGACGCTCACCACCATCAACATGTTCGGCGGCTTCGCCGTGACGCGCCGCATGCTGGCGATGTTCCAGAAGTAAGGGGACCGGAAATGTCTGCCAGCCTCGTCACGGTCTCCTACATCGGAGCCACTATCCTCTTCGTTCTCAGCCTCGGCGGTCTTTCGAACCCCGAGACCGCCAAACGCGGCAATTGGTACGGCATCGTCGGCATGGCGATCGCCGTGCTCGCGACCGTGTTCGGCTCGCGCATCGTCGGCGGCGGCGACCAACCGATCGTCGTCGGCGCGGGCTATGTGTTCATCATCATCGCCATGCTGATCGGCGGATCGGTCGGCCTCTACGCGGCACGCACCGTGCAGATGACGCAGATGCCGGAACTCGTCGCGATCATGCATTCGCTCGTCGGTTTCGCCGCCTGCGCGATCGGTTTTGCGAGCTACATCGACACCTCGACCGTGTTTCCGACGCACGCCGAGCACGTGATCCACCTGATCGAGATCTACATCGGCATTCTCATCGGCGCCGTCACGTTCACGGGCTCCGTGATCGCCTTCGGCAAGCTGTCCGGCCGGATCGACGGAAAGCCCGTGCTGCTGCCCGGCCGTCACTTTATCAATCTCGCCGGACTGCTGCTCGTCATCTGGTTCGGCTCGCTGTTCATGGGCGCCGAGACGATCGCGGGCGGCATGTTCCCGCTCATCCTCATGACGATCATCGCGCTCGCCTTCGGCGTCCACATGGTGATGGCGATCGGCGGCGCCGACATGCCGGTCGTGATTTCGATGCTGAACTCCTATTCCGGCTGGGCGGCGGCGGCGACGGGCTTCATGCTGTCGAACGATCTGCTGATCGTGACGGGCGCGCTCGTCGGATCCTCCGGCGCGATCCTCAGCTACATCATGTGCCGCGCCATGAACCGCAACTTCATCTCGGTGATCGCGGGCGGCTTCGGCACGACGAGCACGTCGGCGTCGAGCGCCAGCGCTGCGCCGGCCGGCGAAGTGAAGTCGATCACCGCCGCGGAGACGGCTGATCTGCTCGCGGATTCGAAGAGCGTCATCATCGTGCCGGGCTACGGCATGGCGGTGGCGCAGGCCCAGCACGCGGTCTACGAAATGACCAAGCTCCTGCGCGACAAGGGCGTGAACGTGCGCTTCGGCATTCATCCCGTGGCCGGCCGCATGCCCGGCCACATGAACGTGCTGCTCGCCGAAGCGAAAGTCCCCTACGACATCGTGCAGGAAATGGACGAGCTCAACGACGACTTCCCGAACACGGATGTCGCGATGGTCATCGGCGCGAACGACATCGTCAATCCGGCGGCGCAGGACGATCCGGGCAGCCCGATCGCCGGCATGCCGGTTCTCGAAGTCTGGAAGGCCAAGCATTCCATCGTCATGAAGCGTTCGATGGCGTCCGGTTACGCCGGCATCGACAATCCGCTCTTCTACAAGGAGAACAACATGATGTTGTTCGGCGACGCCAAGAAGATGCTGGACGAGGTCGTCGCCACCTTGAAGTCGAAATAGGATCGACGAGAGACCGCCGACATGTCGCCGGCCTTCGGGCCGGCGATTTTTTTTTCGCGAACGCAACGCGCGCCGTCCCGTTGCGCAGCCGCCGGGACTGCTATGGCGAGCGCGGCTACGCAAATTGATCCAGGACGAATTGATCCAAGCAAAGTTTTTTACGACTCCCATCATGGACTTGTTCTCTGCTGACCAAGCGGACTTGAGCCGTAGGTTTCCGCTTGTCGCGGTCGATTCAAATGGCTTCAACGCGCCAAATGCGGCGCTGTCGCGGTAGAGAATTTCGCAGAATTTTGATTTTATTCAGCCAGAGGCGCGCTAGTCGCGCGTTACGCGCGTGACATGACCCATCTTGCGCCCCGCGCGCGCTTCGGCCTTGCCGTACAAATGGACATAGGCGCCCGCCTCCGCCGCCAGTTGTGGCCAGCGATGCGCGTCGTCGCCGATGAGATTGCGCATCTCCACGCGCCCGCGTCGCTTCGGCGAGCCGAGCGGCCAGCCGCAGATGGCGCGCACATGCTGTTCGAACTGTGACGTTTCGGCGCCGTCGATCGTCCAGTGGCCGGAATTGTGCACGCGCGGCGCGATTTCGTTGACGACGATCTTTTCGCGCCGGCGCCCCTCTATCTCGTGCGCGACGAGAAACATCTCGACCGCGATGACGCCGACGTAATCCAGCGCGTCGAGGATGCGGTGCGTGATGTCCATCGCTTCGGCCGCCGTCTCCGGCGCCATGTGTGCGGGCGCGCGCGTCGTCGCGAGAATGTGGTTCTCGTGCTCGTTCTCGCAGACGTCGTAGGCGGCGAAAGATCCGTCGGGCGCGCGGGCGGCGACGACGGACACTTCGCGCTCGAAATCGACGAAACCTTCGAGGATGCAGGGCGCGCCGCCGAGAGCGCGGAACGCGGCGCCGACGTCGGAGCCGTCGCGCAGCGCGAACTGGCCCTTGCCGTCATAGCCGAAGCGGCGCGTCTTCAGGATCGCCGGCCGGCCGATCTGGCCGATGTGGCGCGCCAGCGCGCCGGCGTCGTCGACGGCTGCGTAGGGCGCCGTGTCGATGCCGAGGCCCCGGAGAAAATCCTTCTCCACGAGCCGGTCCTGGGTCTTTTCGAGCGCAAGCGGGCCGGGCCGCACCGGCTTGCGTGCGGCGAGGAAGGCCGCGGTCGCGGCCGGCACGTTCTCGAATTCGTAGGTGACGACGTCGACCGCATCGGCGAACCGGGCGAGGGCGGCCTCGTCGGTCCAGTCGGCGACCGTTGCGGCGGCGGCGACCTGACAGGCCGGCTCGTCGGCCTGATGGGCGTAGATGTGGACCTTGAGCCCGAGGCGGGCGGCGGCGAGCGCGATCATGCGGCCGAGCTGGCCGCCGCCGAGCACGCCGATGGTCGAACCCGGCGCCAGCGCGCCTTCAGGCGTCATCGGACGGATGTTCCGCGACAGCGTCGGTCTGTTTCGCGCGCCAGGCGTCGAGCCGGCCGGCGAGCGCCTCGTCGTCGAGCGCCAGAACGGCGGCCGCCAGCAGCGCGGCGTTGATCGCGCCGGCCTTGCCGATGGCGAGCGTGCCGACGGGAATGCCGGCCGGCATCTGGACGATCGACAAGAGCGAGTCCTGCCCCGACAGCGCCTTGGATTCGACGGGGACGCCGAAGACCGGCAGCGGCGTCATCGAGGCGGTCATGCCAGGCAGGTGGGCCGCGCCGCCGGCGCCGGCGATGATGATCCGGAAGCCCTCGGCTTTCGCGCCCTTCGCGAAATGGACGAGACGGTCGGGGGTGCGGTGGGCCGAGACGATGCGCGCCTCGTGGCCGACGCCGAGCTGGGTGAGGGTCTCTGCGGCGTTGCGCATGGTCGCCCAGTCGGACTGGCTGCCCATGATGATGGCGACGGGCTTGGGCGTTCGTTTGAGCGTGGGCAAGGACGCCTCGGGGCTGGCCAAAAAAGGGCGGATAAACGAAGGCGTCAGCCGAGGCAAGCGCCGGCCGGCGGTTCAGGCGATGATGTCGGGGGTGAGCTGGTCCTCGATGAAGGACAGCCGGTCGCGCAGGACGAGCTTGCGCTTCTTCAGGCGCTGAACCTGCAGCTGGTCGACCGCGCCGACAGCGCCGAGCGCATCGATGGCGGCGTCGAGATCCCTGTGCTCCTGGCGCAGGCGTTCGAGTTCGGCTTCGAGAGCGGCGCGTTCGGCGTCTGAAATCTTCGGGGGCATCTACATCCGGGGCAGGGCGTCGCCGAAGCGCCGCCCGATTGGTCAGCTGCAAATCGTTAACGCGTGCAAAAAGCCGCACACGTTCGCCGTGCGAAACGACGCGCGCCGAAGTATCGCGCCGAGACGGCGTTGCGGCAAGGGTTTCGTTCGCATTTGTCGCGTCGTTGCGTCGCACCTTTCAGCAGGCGTTAAATTTGATCGTCCGAGGCGCCGGAAAGCTCTTGCGGACTCAAAAGGCTGTGTCATGATTTCGTCGTGTGCGACCAAGCAAGGAGCTGCCGCATGTCGATGCAAGCCCATCTCGCCGAACTCGAGCGTCGCCACAAAATGCTCGAGAGCGAAATCGAGAAGGAACTTCTTCACCCCGCCGCCGATGAATCACATCTGCACGAACTGAAGAAGAAGAAGCTTCGACTGAAAGACGAAATCGCCAAGCTGAAATCCGACGGGACGAGCGAAACTCTGCACTGATCCGACGGGCCGCCGTTCGCCGGCGGTAAAATCAAAGTCCCCGGACTGCGGCCACGCAGCCGGGGATTTTTGTTGTCGAGACGCGCCCGGCGGCTGCGGCGCCCGCCGGCCGCGCGCAGACTTCGTTTCCTGTTGACTTGGCGGGACAGGCGCGCGCGAATGTCGGGCTCGGACAGTTTGACGAGACGACATGGAGGCTTTCGATGAAGACTGCGTTTTTCGCACTTCTGACGGTCTGCACATTGACGGGCGCGAAGGCGGCCCTCGCGGCCACCACCGACGACGTCAAATGGATCAATCAGTGCGTCACGGACAACAAGGCCGAAGGCGCCAAGGCCGATGTCGTCCTGAAATATTGCACCTGCATGAATAACAAGATGAGCGACAACGAAACGCAGTCGATCACTCAATGGGAGAAGACGCACGTCGCCGAGCGTAAGGCCTGCGACAAGGAAGCGGGCTGGAAATAAGGCTTGCAAGCCCGGGCGCGCCCGGGGCTCATAAGGCCTTCGCTTTTTCGCGCAGCGCGAATTTCTGAATCTTGCCCGTCGAGGTCTTCGGCAGTTCCGCGAACACGACGTGCTTCGGGCATTTGAAGCGCGCGAGCAGGCCGCGGCACCATTCGATCAGTTCTTCTTCCGTGGCGTTCGCGCCCGGCTTCAATTCCACGAAGGCGCAGGGCGTCTCGCCCCATTTGTCGTCCGGTCTCGCCACGACGGCGGCCTGCGCGACGGCGGGATGCTTGAACAGCGCGTCCTCGACCTCGATCGAGGAAATGTTCTCGCCGCCGGAGATGATGATGTCCTTCGAACGGTCCTTCAGTTGCACGTAGCCGTCGGGATATTTGACGCCGAGATCGCCGGAATGAAACCAGCCGCCGGCGAAAGCGGCTTGCGTCGATTTCGGATTCTTCAGATAGCCCTTCATCACGACATTGCCGCGGAACATCACTTCGCCGAGCGTCTCGCCGTCCGCAGGCACGGGCTTCATCGTCTGAGGATCGAGCACGTCGAGACTTTCGAGCGCGAGATAGCGCACGCCCTGGCGCGCTTTCAGCGCAGCCTGCTCATCGTCGGGCAGCTTGTCCCAGGCGCTGTTCCAGTCGTTGACGACGGCGGGTCCATAGACCTCGGTCAGTCCGTAGACATGGGTCACATCGAAGCCGGCGGCTTTCATCTGGCCGAGCACGGCGGCTGGCGGCGGCGCGCCGGCGGTGATGAACTGAACGGTCTGCGACAGGGGTTTCTTCTCGGCCGCCGACGCGGCCAGCATGGTCGACATCACGATCGGGGCGCCGCACATGTGCGTGACGCCGTGTCTGGCCATGAGGTCGTACATCAGACTGGCGCGCACCTGCCGCAGACACACATGCGTGCCGGCGACGGACGAGATCGTCCAGGGAAAGCACCAGCCGTTGCAGTGAAACATCGGCAGCGTCCACAGATAGATCGGATGCTGGCCGAGCCGCGCCGACAGGACGTTGCCGACGCCCAGCAGATAGGCGCCGCGATGGTGATAGACGACGCCTTTCGGATCGCCGGTCGTGCCCGAGGTGTAGTTCAGCGAGATCGCGTCCCATTCGTCGTCCGGCATCGGCCAGACGTAAGCCGGATCGCCTTCGCCGAGGAATTGCTCGTATTCGATCGCGCCGAGCCTCTCGCCGGGGCCGTCATATTCCGGATCGTCGTAATCGATCACGAGCGGTTTCGTCTTCGCGAGCTTCAGGGCTTCGCCCATGACCTTCGAGAATTCGCGATCGACGATCAGGATTTTCGTCTCGGCGTGATCGAGCGTGAAGGCGATGATGGCCGCGTCGAGACGCGTGTTGAGCGCGTTGAGCACGGCCTTGCACATGGGAACGCCGTAGTGCGCTTCGACCATGGCCGGCGTGTTCGCCATCATCACGGACACAGTGTCGCCCTTGCCGATTCCGCGTGCGGCGAGCGCCGAGGCGAGGCGGCGGCAGCGGGCGTAGAGGCCGCGATACGGACGCCGCAGCGCGCCGTGGATGACCGCGGTATGGTCGGGGAAGACGGCCGCGGCGCGTTCCAGAAATTGCAGCGGCGTGAGCGGTTGATGATTGGCGGGATTGCGGTCGAGACCAATTTCGTAGGGCGATGGCGCCATTTCCGTCCCCGGGTAGAGATTTTGCCCGGATTTCTTAGCCCGAAGGGGCGACGTCGAACATCCCGGCGAAGGTCTTAAGGCGCCCGGCGTCTCGCGTTGCCATCGGCCGGCCGATTGTGCATGGTCCCGATCCGACAAAAATCGGAGGGAATGATGAATTTGAAACTTCTGTCCATTGCGGCCATGGGCGCAGTCCTCGCGGCCGCTCCCGCGCTCGCGCAGGACAAGAACGTCAAGATCGGCGTGCTGAACGACATGTCGAGCCTCTATGCCGACATCGGCGGACCGAATTCGCTCATGGCCGCCAAAATGGCCGTCGAGGATTCCGGACTTGCCGCCAAGGGCTGGAAGATCGAGGTCATCGGCGCCGACCACCAGAACAAGCCCGACGTCGGCGTCAATATCGCGCGGCAATGGGCCGACGTCGATCACGTCGACATGATCACGGACACGCCGAACTCCGGCGTCATGCTCGCCGTGGCGAATGTGGCCAAGGAAAAGAACCTGGTCATGATCAATTCGGGCGGCGGCTCGGCGGTCATGACCGGCAAGGCGTGCAACGCGAATACGATCTCGGTCGCCTACGACACCTACATGCTGGCGAACGGCACCGGCAAGGCGCTGACCGACGCGGGCGGGAAATCGTGGTTTTTCCTCGCTGCGGACTACGCCTTCGGCGCGGCGCTCGAGGCCGACACCACGGCGGCGGTGAAGGCGGCCGGCGGCACGGTGCTCGGCGACGTGAAGCATCCCTTGAACACGTCTGACTTCTCCTCCTTCCTGCTGCAGGCGCAATCCTCGAAGGCCAATGTCATCGGCCTTGCGAACGCCGGCGGCGACACGACCAACGCCATCAAGCAGGCGGCCGAATTCGGAATCGTGCAGGGCGGCCAGAAGCTCGCGGCGCTCCTGTTCTTCATCAACGACGCGCATGCGCTCGGCGTGAAGACGGCGCAGGGCCTCGAATTCACCGATTCCTTCTACTGGGACGACAACGATGCGACGCGCGCCTTCGCCAAGCGCTTCGCCGAACGCGCCGACAAGCACCAGATGCCTTCGATGACGCAGGCCGGCGTCTATTCCGGCACGCTGCAATATCTCAAGGTTCTGGAAGCGATGGGCGGCAATCCGCATGACGGCGCCAAAGTGGTCGCCAAGATGAAGGAAATGCCGTGGAACGATCCGCTGTTCGGCGGCGATACGCCGCTGCGCGCCGACGGCCGCCGCATGGTCAAGGCCTATCTGCGCGAAGTGAAGAAGCCGTCGGAATCGAAGGGCGAGTGGGATCTGTTCAAGACGGTGGCGACGATCTCGGCCGAGGACGCCGCGCGTCCGCTGTCGCAAAGCGAGTGCCCGCTCGTCAAAAAGTGATCTTCGCCTAGAGCGCATATCCGTTTCGCGAAAGCCTTCCAGCTTGTGCGGGACATGCGCTGAATGATCGAAGAGGGCCGTGCGGGAGAGGCGCGGCCCTTTTTCGTTTCGAGGTTACTGGCAGACCCGCATGCGGCGCCAGCCGACGAAATTGCCCCAGGGATCGTAGGCGGCCTGCCGCGTCATGTAGCAGGCGGGCGCGTAATAGCCGGGCCCGTAGTAATAGGGAGAGCCGCCGCCGTAGTAATAGGGATAGGCCGGCGCCATCGCAGCGCCCGCGACGGCGCCGAGAACGCCGGCAGCGACGCCTGCGGCGATCGCAGGGCCGGGCCCACGCCGGCCGCGATACACACGGCGGTAGTAAACTTTTTCGAGCGGCGCGGCCGTTTGGGCCGCCACAAGGCGCGCAGGCGCGGCGGAGGGCGCAGCCGACGCGGGCGCGGCTGCGCAGAGCGCGATCGCGGCTGCGAGGCAGCCCGCGGATAGACTACGGGAAACCGGGATCATCATTCTCGTCCTCATCCACGCGCCGCATCTCTGTCCAGCCTAGATCAGGATTGCGGCGAAGTCGTGCGTCATATCGCGCCAAGGCCGCGCAGGCCGTCGTAAACGAGCTTGCAGCCGAGCAGGAAGGTCAACGCGTAGACGATCCGGTAGAAGGCCGCGGCCTGCACGCGCCGCACCAGCCAGACGCCGGCGAATGTGGCCGCGATCGCCACCGGAAACAGCGAGGCGGACACGGCGAAATTTTCCGTCGACACCTGGCCCAATGCGAAAAAGGCGAGAAGCTTCACGAAGTTGAAGACGGCGAAAATCATCGTCTGCGTGCCGGCGTAGCGTTGCGGCTGCAGACGAAGGGGCAGGGCGTAGGCCTGGAACGGCGGCCCGCCGGCGTTGGCGATGAACGAGGTGAAGCCTGCGCAGGCGCCCCAGATCACGCCGGGTCCGACGCGCGCGGCGCGCGGGCCGTCATCCGCCCGCGCGCGCCGCAGCCAGGAATAGAGCACGAAGCCGGCCGCGATCGCGCCGACGAAGAGCAGCACCGCGGCGTCCGACACCCGCGCGGCGAATGCGGCTCCGAGCGCGATGCCGATCATGCCGCCCGCGAGCATGATGGCGACGATGCGCCGGTCGAAGTCGCGGCGGTAGGCCCAGATGCTCACCCAGTCCTGAACGATGAGGATCGGCAACATGATGGCCGCCGCGCGGATGGGCGGCGAGACGAGCGCCAGCAGCGGCAGCGACATGGCGGAGAGCCCGGCGAAGCCGCCCTTGGACATGCCGACGAGGATGACCGCCGGAACGGCGGCGGCGTAAAAAGTCCAGCTTTCGGGCATTCCCGGCGAAGGCTCCTGTCGAGGTCGAGCCTATAGCCTAAGAGCTAAGCGGACCGCCATTGCATTCGCGCCTGCCCCTGCTCAATGATCCGCGCAAGTTACGTCGGGAGAGAGCGATGACCAGCCGTTACGCCGAAGTCTATGGCCAGTGGAAGAGGGATCCCGAATCCTTCTGGCGCGAGGCCGCGAAGGAAATCGACTGGATCAAGCCGCCGACGAAGATTTTCGACGCGCAGGCCGGCGTCTACGGCCGCTGGTTTCCCGACGCTTCCTGCAACACCTGCTACAACGCGCTCGACAGGCATGTGAAGAACGGCCGCGCGAACCAGCGCGCGCTCGTCTACGATTCTCCGGTCACCGGGCAGCAGCGCACGTACACGTTCGCGGAGGCGCTGGACGAAGTGGCGACGCTCGCCGCCGTGCTGCAAGATATCGGCGTGAAGAAGGGCGACCGCGTCATCGTCTACATGCCGATGATCGCCGAAGCGGTTTTCGCCATGCTCGCCTGCGCGCGCATCGGCGCCATTCATTCCGTCGTGTTCGGCGGCTTCGCGGCGAAGGAACTGGCGACGCGCATCGACGACGCCAAGCCGAAAGCGATCATGGCGGCGTCCTGCGGCATCGAGCCCGGCCGGGTCGTGCATTACAAGCCGCTGCTCGACCAGGCGATCGAGCTTTCGAGCGCGAAACCGGATGCGGTGCTGATGTTGCAGCGTCCCCAATCGAAGGCCGAGATGAAAGCGGGCCGCGACCACGATTGGGCAGACGCGGTTTCGAAAGCGAAAGCCGCCGGCAAGAAGGCCGCGTGCGTCGAACTGGCCGCGACCGATCCGCTCTACATCCTCTACACATCGGGCACGACGGGCGTTCCGAAGGGCGTCGTGCGCGACAACGGCGGGCACATGGTCGCGCTGAAATGGACGATGAAGAACCTGTATGGCATCGAGCCGGGCGAAGCGTTCTGGGCGGCCTCCGACGTCGGCTGGGTGGTCGGCCATTCCTACATCGTTTATGCGCCGCTGCTGCACGGCGCGACGACCATTGTCTACGAGGGCAAGCCGATCGGAACGCCGGACGCCGGCGCTTTCTGGCGCATGATCTCGGAGCACAAGATCGCCGCGCTCTTCACCGCGCCGACCGCCTTCCGCGCCATCAAGAAGGAAGACCCGAAGGCCGAGCATCTCGGGCGCTACGATCTCTCCTGCATGCGCACGCTGTTCCTCGCCGGCGAGCGCGCCGATCCCGACACGATCCAGTGGGCCGAGCAGATTCTGAAAAAGCCCGTGCTCGATCACTGGTGGCAGACCGAAACTGGCTGGTGCATCGTCGGCAATCCCGTGGGTCTCGGGCAGTTGCCGGTCAAATACGGTTCGCCGACCGTGCCGATGCCGGGCTACGACGTGCAGATCGTGGACGGGGGCG
>JAGWTW010000208.1 GCA_028868735.1 Hyphomicrobiales bacterium
GGCAAGGTCAAGTGGTTCGACGAGACCAAGGGCTTCGGCTTTGTCCAGTCGAACGACGGCGGCAAGGATGTTTTCGTGCATATTTCCGTCCTGAACGCCTCCGGCGTGCAGCGCCTCGTCGAGGGCCAGGCCGTCAATATGCAGGTCGTCGACACGCCCAAGGGCCGCGAGGCGATCTCGATTCAGGCGTAAGATCCGGGCAGGGCGCGCCCTGCCCCTTTTTTCGAACCGGCGCCGCTCTGCTGCGCCGGTTTTGTTTTGTCCGATCCGATCGAGGCCGCATGGAAAAATCGCGCGACATCGCCCGCCTCATCGAGATCATGGCCGCGCTGCGGACGCCCGAAACCGGCTGCCCCTGGGATCTCGAGCAGACTTTCGCGACCATTGCGCCCTACACGATCGAGGAAGCCTACGAAGTCGCGCACGCGATTTCGCTCGGCGATCTCGACGAATTGCGCGACGAGCTCGGCGATCTGCTGCTGCAGGTCGTCTTTCACGCGAGGATGGCCGAGGAAAAGGGAGCGTTCGACTTCGGCGGCGTCGTCGAAGCGATCACGGACAAGCTGATCCGCCGCCATCCGCACGTATTCGGGGACGCGCGCGATCTCACGCCGGACGAGGTCTCGGCGCTCTGGGGCAAGATCAAGGCGCAGGAGAAGCGCGAGAAAGCCGCGCGCAAGGGCGATGCGACCGCCCTGCCCGGCGCGCTTTCGCAGGTCAAGGCCGGCCTACCCGCGCTCGCGCGTGCGCTCGAGCTGCAAAAGGCCGCGGGAAAAGTCGGCTTCGACTGGAACGACATCCATGCCGTGCTCGACAAGATCGAGGAGGAATCGCGTGAGGTCGCCGACGCCGTGAAGGCCGGCGACCGCGCGCACGTCGAGGAAGAGATCGGCGATCTGTTCTTCGTGATGGTCAACCTCGCCCGCCACGCCGGCGTCGACCCGGAAACGGCGCTGCGCGCGGCCAACGCGAAATTCGAGACGCGTTTCGGCTATGTGGAGAGCGAATTGTCGAAGCGCGGCTCCGCGCCGCAAGACGCGAACCTCGCCGAAATGGACGCCCTGTGGAACGAGGCGAAGAAAACGCGGCGAATCTGAGCGATTGGCGCGCCCAAGGGGAATCGAACCCCTGTTTTCGCCGTGAAAGGGCGACGTCCTGGACCGCTAGACGATGGGCGCGGGGTCTGCGCCTCGCGGGCGCGACGCGTGTCTATAAGGCGCAGCGCCGAGGCTTGCAACCATCCTTCTGACTCAATTCGCAGGCGCCGCGTCGACGAGCCGCGCCTGGACGCGTTCGCGTCCGCCGTAATGGTCGAGCGACAGGGAAACCGCCAGATGCGCGCCCGCGCCGGCCAGTTCCGGCAGCGCCTGCCCGAGCGCGGAGCTCTTCGCGCGAAACGCCATGGCGTCGATTTTCGAGCCGTCCCCTGCAGCCGCCGTAACGCGAAGATGGTCTTCGCCGACGGGAATCGCCGCGACGATTCGATGCCGCGGCAGCAGGAAGACCGGCTCCGGACAGCCCGCGCCGAACGGCCCGGCGCCGGCCAGCGAGGCGACGAGGCCGCGCGTCGCGCCGGAGGCCGCAAGCGCGCCGTCGACATAGAGCGCGTCTTTCGCACGCGCCGTGGCGACGCCGGCCGCGAGCCGTTCTTCGAGAAAGGCGCGGAAATCGCCGAGACGCTCGCGTTGCACCGTCACGCCGGCCGCCATCGCATGGCCGCCGCCCTTGACGAGAACGCCCGCCTCGACCGCGGCGCGCACGGCGGCGCCGAGATCGACGCCGCTGACCGAGCGGCCGGAGCCCGTCCCGGTCTTTCCCGCGAACGCGACGGCGAAGGCCGGCCGCCCGAATTTCTCCTTCAGCCGGGAGGCGACGAGCCCGACGATGCCCGGCGCCCAATCGTCGCCCGCAACGACGAGCGCCGCGCCCTGCCCGGCGGCGCCGAGCGCGAGTTCCGCCTCGGCCTCCGCGGTCGCCAGCGTCGCCAGTTCGATCGCGCGCCGCTCGCCGTTGAGCCGGTCGAGTTCGGCGGCGATCCTGCCCGCCTCGGCGACGTCGCGCGTCAACAACAGACGCGCGCCGAGCGCCGCGTCGCCGATGCGGCCGCCGGCGTTGATTCGCGGCCCCAGCAGAAATCCGAGATGCCAGGCCTGCG
>JAGWTW010000132.1 GCA_028868735.1 Hyphomicrobiales bacterium
GGCCGCCGTGCGCGGGCGCTCCCGTCTTTTTCCGCGCGGTCGTCGCTTTCGGCACGCGTCAGCTCGCGCGGCGGGTCCGCGACGGCGTCTTCGTCTTCGATCTCGCCGCGGGCTTCTGCGAAGATTTTTTCGTTGACGATTTCACGGCCGATTTCGCGGCGCGTCCGGCGACCGCCCTGGCAGGCTTTTCGGACCGGTCCTCGCTCTTGTCCTTGCCGCTCTGCTGCACGCTGCGCTTCAGCGCCTCCATGAAATCGATCACCTTGGCGCCGGGCGCGCTCTCGCTCTCGATCGGCACCGAGCCGCCGGAGGCGACCTTGCGCTTGACGAAATCGCGCAAGGCTTCCGCGTAATGGTTCTTGAATTTCGACGGATCGAACGGGCCGCTCCGGCTCTTGATGAGCTGCTCGGCCATTTCCAGCATGTCCGCGCGCGTCTTGCCCTTGCCGATTTCCGAAAAGATCGAGTCGGCGTCCTTGATTTCATCCTCGTAGCGCAGCGTGTCGAGCACGAGGCCTTCGCCGCCCGGGTAGAGCGCGACCAGATTTTCGCGCCCGCGCAGGGTCAGCTGGCCGATGGCGACCTTCTTTGCGTCGCGCAGCGCGTCGCGAATGACGCGATATCCTTCCTCGGCGACGTCGCCGTCGGGCAGGATGTAATAGGGGCGCTCGAAATAGAGCGGGTCGATGTCGTCGGCGTCGACGAATTGCACGAGTTCGATGGTGTGTCGGGATTCGAGCCGCAGTCCTTCGAGCTCGTCTTTCTCGATCAGCACGTAATTGCCGGGTTCGACCTCGTAGCCCATGACGATGTCTTCGCTCGGGACCTCGCCCTTGCCGGGCGCCACCTTGAGGTAGCGGATGCGCTGCTTCGATTTGCGGTCGATCTGGTGGAAGCGTGGGGTCGCCTGCGCGCGTTCGGCCGAGACGAGGCGGATCGGAATCGTGACGAGGGCGAGCCTCAGATATCCCTTCCAGAAGGTGCGGACGGATTCGGCCATGGGAACGCTCGCTTGAACTTCGCCTGGCGCAAGCTGCGCCGGAAGCAGAACCCCCGGCAAGGCGAATGGTTCCGGCGCGCGACAGCCTTCCCCCCGGCCGCCCCGCGTGCTAAACGCCGCCCTTCGCTTCAGCCGGCAGCCGATTCCAACGCCTAGAGCCCAGGCGGCGGCTTCGCTTTTCCGGCGCCCCGGGGTCGAGAAAGGGTCGCGCATGAGCAACAACGCCGCCGAAATCCACGCGCCGAAGTCCAATTCCTTCTTTTCGGCCTCGCTCGCCGACGTCGATCCCGAGATCGCCCAGGCGATCGAGCTGGAGCTCGGCCGGCAGCGCGACGAGATCGAGCTGATCGCGTCAGAAAACATCGTGTCCCGCGCCGTGCTCGAGGCGCAGGGCTCGATCATGACCAACAAATATGCCGAGGGCTATCCGGGCAAGCGCTATTACGGCGGCTGCCAGTACGTGGATATCGCCGAAAAGCTCGCCATCGAGCGCGCCTGCCGGCTGTTCGACTGCAAATTCGCCAATGTGCAGCCGAATTCCGGCTCGCAGATGAACCAGGCCGTGTTTCTGGCGCTCTTGCAACCCGGCGATACGTTCATGGGTCTCGACCTGAATTCCGGCGGGCATCTCACCCACGGCTCGCCGGTCAACATGTCCGGCAAATGGTTCAAGGTCGCCTCCTACGGCGTGCGCAGGGAGGACCAGCTTCTCGACATGGACGAAGTCGCCCGCATCGCCCGCGAGACGAAGCCGAAGCTGATCATCGCCGGCGGCACGGCCTATTCCCGCATCTGGGACTGGAAGCGGTTCCGCGAGATCGCCGACGAGGTCGGCGCCTATCTCATGGTGGACATGGCGCATATCGCGGGCCTCGTCGCGGGCGGGGTCCATCCGTCGCCGCTGCCGCATGCCCATGTGGTGACGACGACCACCCACAAGTCGCTGCGCGGCCCGCGCGGCGGCATGGTGCTGACCAACGACGAAGAGATCGCGAAGAAGATCAATTCGGCCGTATTTCCCGGCCTCCAGGGCGGCCCGCTGATGCATGTGATCGCCGCCAAGGCGGTCGCGTTCCAGGAGGCGCTGCGGCCGGAATTCAAGCTCTACGCCAAGCAGGTGGTCGAGAACGCCAAGGCGCTCGCCGCCACCATCAAGGCGGGCGGCGCGGACATCGTGGCCGGCGGCACCGACAACCATCTGATGCTGGTCGACCTTCGCCCGAAGAAGCTGACCGGCAAGGCGGCGGAGGCCGCGCTCGGCCGCGCGCACATCACCTGCAACAAGAACGGCGTGCCGTTCGACCCGGAAAAGCCGTTCGTGACCTCCGGCGTCCGTCTCGGCGCGCCGGCCGCCACCTCCCGCGGCTTCGGCGTTGCGGAATTCAAGCGGGTCGGCGAGCTGATCGTCGAGGTGCTGGACGGGCTGGCGGCCAATGGCGAGGCCGGCAATGCGGGCATCGAGGCCGCGGTGCGCGAAAAGGTGACCGAGCTGACGCGGCGGTTCCCGATATACTGATGGGGTGATTCTCGGATCTGCTCCCTCTCCCCGTGCAACGGGGAGAGGGTCGGGGTCAGGGGCAAGGTGAGCAGCGCACCCGGCCCCTCACCCTGGCCCTCTCCCCGCATGCGGGGAGAGGGGACGGCAGTCCGCCCCGGAGACCCCAATGCGCTGTCCCTATTGCGGCTCCCTCGACACGCAGGTGAAGGATTCGCGGCCGACCGACGATTCCTCGGCGATCCGGCGCCGGCGCGTCTGTCCGGATTGCGGCGGGCGCTTCACCACGTTCGAGCGCGTACAATTGCGCGATCTCATCGTCGTGAAGAAGTCGGGCCGGCGCGTCGCCTTCGACCGTGACAAGCTGATGCGCTCGCTGGGCGTCGCGCTGCGCAAGCGGCCTGTCGATCCGGACCGCGTCGAGCGCATGGTCAACGGCGTCGTCCGGCAGCTCGAAAGCGAGGGCGAAAGCGAAATCCCGAGCGCCCGCATCGGCGAACTCATCATGCAGGGGCTGAAGTCGCTCGACGACGTCGCCTACGTGCGCTTCGCCTCCGTTTATCGCGATTTCCGCGAGGCGCGCGATTTCTCGAGCGTGATCGACGAACTCAACACCGACGAGGACGAGCCGCCGCCGAAACCGCGCGCCAAGGCGCCGGGGAAGGTATGAGCGTTTTCACCGACGCCGACTACATGCGCGCAGCGCTCGCCTACGGGCGACGCGGGCTCGGACGCACGGCGGAAAATCCCGCCGTCGGCGCGCTCGTCGTGCGCGACGGCGTTATCGTGGGGCAGGGCTTTACGCAGGACGGCGGACGGCCGCACGCCGAGCCCGTCGCGCTCGCGCAGGCCGGCGGCGCCGCGCGCGGCGCGACGCTGTACGTTACGCTGGAGCCGTGCAGCCATCACGGGCGCACGCCGCCTTGCGCGGACGCCGTGGTCGCCGCGGGAATTTCGCGCGTCGTCTCGGCGATCGAAGATCCGGATGCGCGCGTCGCCGGGCGCGGTCATGCAATGCTTCGCGCCGCGGGCGTCGAGGTCGTGACGGGCGTCTGTGCGGACGAAGCGCGCCGCGCCAATCTCGGGCATATTCTCCGCGTCACGCAGCAACGCCCGATGGTCACCCTGAAGCTCGCCGAGACGCTCGACGGCCATGCGGCGGGCGACCAGCACGATCCGCGCCTCGCCATCACGTCGGCGCCGGCGAACGCGCGCACGCATGTCATGCGCGCCATGCACGACGCGATCATGATCGGCATTGGCACGGCGATGGCCGACGACCCTCTGATGACGGTGCGCGCGCCGGGGCTCGAAGACAGGAAGCCCTTGCGGGTCGTGCTCGACGGGAAACTGCAATTGCCGTCTCGCTCGCGACTCGCCGCCTCGGCGCGCGAAACGCCTGTCCTGGCGCTCGCCGGCGAAAACGCAGACGGCGGCCGCGCGCGAGACCTGCGCGCGCTCGGCGTCGCGATCGAAGCCGTTCCCTGCGATGCGCGGGACCGCGTCGATCTTCGCGCGGCGCTCGCGGCGCTCGCCGCGCGAAAGATTTCGCGCGTATTCAGCGAGGGCGGTCCGCGCATCGGCGCCGAACTCATCAGGCGCGGCCTCGCCGACGAAGTCGTGCTGTTCACCGGACCGAAGCCGCTGCGGCGCGGCGTGCCGGCGCTTGCTGCGGACGCGCGCGAAATCCTCGCCGATCCGGCGCGCTACCGGCTTGCGGAGGATCGCATGATCGGCGCCGACCGCATGCGCCGCTACGAAAGGACATTGTGAATGTTCACGGGCATCGTCACCGACGTCGGCGAAATTGTTTCAGTGCAGCCGCGCGGCGATTTGCGCCGTCTGCGGATCGCCTGTTCCTACGATCCGCAGACGATCGCGCTCGGCGCCTCGATCGCCTGTTCGGGCGTGTGCATGACGGTGGTCGATCGCGGCAACGACGGGACGCGCAACTGGTATGAAGTGGACGCGGCGGCCGAAACGCTGGCCAGGACCACCGTCGGCCTCTGGATCGAGGGGCGTCGGATCAATCTCGAGCGCGCGCTGAAGATCGGCGACGAACTGGGCGGCCACATCGTGACAGGGCATGTCGACGGCGTCGCCCGCATCGTCACGCGGAAGGATTTCGACGGGATGGCGCATTTCGAGATCGAGGCGCCGCACGAACTCGCGAAATTCATTGCGGCCAAGGGTTCTGCCGCGCTGGATGGAACGTCGCTGACGGTAAACGAGGTTTCCGGCGACCGGTTCACGATCCTGCTCATTCCGCATACGCTCGGCTGCACGACCTGGAACGAGAAGGGCGACGGCGATCCGCTGAACATCGAAGTCGACATGATGGCGCGCTATGCGGCGCGGCTGGCCGAGGCGCGATAGAGCCGCAAGGCGAGCGTTCGGCGCGCCTTGCCACCGCGTCCCGGCGCCTCTATTGAAACGCCTCGCAATTCGAGGATCCCATGGCCGAGCCGCGCCGCGCGCAAATTCAGGACGAAACGCCCGTCGGCGGCGCGAAATTCCTCATCGTCGAGGCGCGCTACTACGACGACATCGGCGCCATGCTGCTCGACGGCGCCACCGCCGCGCTGAAGAAGGCGGGCGCGACCTGGGACATCGTGAGCGTGCCGGGCGCGCTCGAAATTCCGGCCGCGATCATTCTGGCGGGCGATTCTTCGCGCGAACCCTATGCGGGGGCGATCGCGCTCGGCTGCGTCATCCGCGGCGAGACCTATCATTTCGAGATCGTCGCCGGCGAATCCTCGCGCGCGCTGATGGACATGTCCGTCTCGCTGCCGATGCCGATCGGCAACGGCATTCTCACCGTCGAGAACGAGCCGCAGGCGATCGTGCGCGCCGATCCGAAGCAGGGCGACAAGGGGGGCGACGCCGCCCGCGCCGCGCTCGCGCTGTTCCGCATCTCCCAGCGCGGAGAAATCTGATGGCGCGCGGGGAAGGGCGTTCCGCGGCGCGGCTCGCGGCCGTGCAGGCGCTCTACCAGATGGACGTGACCGGCAAGGGCGTCGCCGACGTGCTCGCGGAATTCGAGTCCCACTGGATCGGCCGCGAGATCGAGGGCGACGAATACAAGCCGGCCGAGCTCGCTTTCTTTCGCGATATTCTCGAAGGCGTCCTTGCCGATCAGATCGCGATCGACCGGCAGATCGACGCCGCGCTCGCCGAAGGCTGGCCGCTGAAGCGCATCGAAGCGGTCATGCGCGCCATTCTCCGCGCCGGCGACTACGAACTGAAGAAGCGCAACGACGTGCCGGCGCGCGTGATCGTGTCCGAATACGTCGATATCGCCGGCGCCTTTTTCGAACGCGAGGAAGCCGGCATGACCAACGCCGTGCTGGACGCGCTCGCACGCAAGGCGCGCGCGGCGGAGTTTGCACGGTAACGTCGTTCGGCGCGGTCGGGGCGGCGAAATTCGTCCGCTAGTAAGGCGTGGCGGTCCAGAAGTACGACGGCGCATTGTCTGGATCGGGCTTGCTGAAATTGTCGTGGCCCAGCATGAAGTGATCCGGAGCCGTTGTGCGGACGTGCAGATGGAAGAGCGACGGCCCTGCGTTGTCCTCGTTTCGGACTTCGGTCACGACGACTGCGTAATCGCCGTTGATCGGAGGGTCGATGGCGACGCGCGTTTGCGTGGCGTTCTTTTCGATTCGTCCTCCGCCCGCCCTAGATTGGCGAACGGGAGCGAAGACCGCGACGATGTTGCAGTCGTGGTCTCCGTGCGCCGCGCCGCCGTCGAGCGTTTGCGCCTCGATCGCGATTTGGGTCTGTCCACTGACGTTGTCGTTGATCTTCAGCGAATAGGCTGCGAGGGGCTTGGCCCCCTGGTGCGGAACGATCTGGCAACTCACGCTGGGGCACCCGCCGAGGCGCGGCAGACGAAACTCCATCGACTTGACGTGCGGACTGCCGTCCGGAGTAGTCATTCGACCGGTAGCGGAATAACTTCTGCCGCCGAACGCCAGCTGTTCCTCTTGTACCGGTGGAAACGTCATGGCTGCCCTCCCGCGCTCTGGCGGAGCTTGATGATCATGGATTGCCCGGTCAAGCCTGCGGCGCGGTCGTCGACAGGAGGGTCGCGCCCCGCCAATACGAGGAATTTCCGTCGTAGCATCGCCTCGCGGCCATCTCGATGAGCCAGCTCTCAGAAGACGACCTCATCGCGCGTTATTTCGCCCCGCTCGCAGGTCCCGCCGCGCTCGGGTTGCGCGACGACGCTGCGCTGCTTTCGCCGCCCGCAGGCTGCGAACTCGTGCTGACGGTCGACGGCCTCGTCGCAAATGTGCATTTCTTCGCCGACGATCCGCCCGACGCGATCGCGAAGAAGGCGTTGCGGGTGAACATTTCCGATCTCGCCGCCAAGGGCGCGCGGCCGCTCGGTTTCCTGCTGACGCTTGCGCTGCCGGTCGACTGGCGCGCCGAATGGCTCGAGCGTTTCGCGCAGGGGCTCGGCGCAGACGCGCGGCGGTACGGCTGCCCGCTGCTCGGCGGCGATACGGTGTCGACGCCAGGCCCGCTCACGCTGTCGATCACGGCCGTCGGCGCCGTCGCGGCCGGCCGCATGGTCGCGCGTACAGGCGTGCGCGCCGGCGATCTCTTCTACGTCAGCGGGACGATCGGCGACGCCGCGCTGGGACTGGCGCTGCGCAGCGGCAGTTCGGGCGGCGCGGGAGCGGACGAAGCCTTTCTCCTCGACCGCTATCTGCTGCCGCAGCCGCGCCTCGATCTTGCGCCCGCGCTGCGCGACTGCGCCTCCGGCGCGATGGACGTTTCCGACGGGCTCGTCGGCGATCTGACGAAAATGGCGCGCGTGTCGGGCGTGAGCGCAGAGATCGACGTCGCGCGCGTTCCGTTGTCGCCGGCGGCCGCACGGCTGATTTCAGCGCAGCCGGACCTTCTTCAGAAGGCGATGACCGGCGGCGACGATTACGAGATCCTCGCGAGCGTGCCGTCGGACGCGGCGGCGGCGTTCGAGGCGGCCGCGACCGCCGCCGGCGTGCCGGTGACGCAAATCGGGGTCGCATGCACGGGCGTCGAAGCGCCGACGTTCCGCGACAGGCGAGGGGAGCCCATGCATTTCCCGACAGGCTCATACCGTCATTTTTGAATATGAGTGAAGGCGCGCGTGCGAATTTTCGCGCGAGGGAGGGAATTCCGGATGGACGCTCAGGCGAGTTCTTCGCGCGCGCAGCAGCACGAGGCTGACCGCGCCGCCAAGCGCCTCGCCGTGCGTTTGTCCGTGGCGTCCGCGCTGGCCGGCGGCAATGCGGCGGTGCTGTTCGCCACCGCCTCCATCATCGGCGCGAGCATGGCGCCGAGCCCCGGCCTCGCGACCGTGCCGCTCTCGACCTATGTCGTCGGGCTGGCGTTCGGCACGCTGCCGATCGGCGCGATCGCGCGCCGGTGGGGCCGGCGCGCGGCCTTTCTGGTCGGCGCGTTCGCCGGCGTGCTCACGGGTCTCGTGTCGGCCTTTTCCACGCTGCTGTGGTCGTTTCCGCTTCTGTGCGCCGGCGCGTTCTTCGGCGGCGTCTATGCTGCGGCCTCACAATCCTATCGTTTCGCCGCGGCCGACGGCGCCAGTCCCTATCTGCAGCCGAAGCTGATTTCGTGGGTCCTGATCGGCGGGGTGGCGGCGAGTTTCGTCGGCCCGCAGCTCGTCCAGCACACGATGGACCTGTGGCCGCAACGCCTGTTCACGGCGACCTATTTCGCGCAGGCGGGCGTGGCTATCCTGGCCATGCTGGTGCTTGCGGGCGTGAAGCCGTCGCCCGTGACCGCTCTGGCCAGCGACGAGCCGGCGCGGCCGCTCGGCCAAATCGTCGCGCAGCCGAAATTCGTCGTGGCGGCGCTCTGCGGCACGGTGTCCTACGGGCTGATGAATTTCGTCATGACCGCCGCGCCGCTCGCCATGAAGATGTGCGGCCTTTCGCTCAGCGATTCGAACCTGGGCTTGCAATGGCACATTCTGGGCATGTACGCGCCGAGCTTTTTCACAGGACGCCTGATCCAGCGTTTCGGCGTCACCCCCGTGGTCGCCGTCGGATTTCTGCTCGAGGCCGCGGCCGGCGCCTGCGATCTTTCCGGGATCACCGTCGCCCATTTCTGGCTCGGCCTCGCGCTTCTGGGCGTCGGCTGGAATTTCAGCTTCATCGGCGCGTCGGCGCTGGTGGTGCAGTGCCACCGACCGTCAGAACGCACGAAAGTCCAGTCTTTCAACGATTTCGTCGTTTTCGGGACCATCGCGCTCGGCTCGTTCTCCTCGGGCCAATTGCTGGCCGGAGGCGGCTGGACGCTCGTCAATATTGCGGTTTTCCCGCCCGCGGCGATCGCGCTGGTCGCGCTCTTCTGGCTGACGAGCCGCGCTTCGCGCGCAGCAGTCGCCGCCCCTGCTGCCGAATAGGCGGGAAAAGCCGGGCTTTTCGGCCGTCCGGCGCATTGCGGCCATAATTCATTTCTGGCAAGAAGCCCGCGACCCGCGGCCGCCATCGGGCCGGGGACAGGAAACGCACAGGTCGCACGAACCGACCGGGAAATAAGCACAGGCGGTGTTCATGACTCTTTGGCTGATCATCATTGGCGGGCTTCTGTCCGTCGTCTACGGGATCGCGACGATCTCCCAAGTCATGTCGGCGAACGCCGGCAGCCAGCGCATGCAAGAGATCGCCAACGCGATCGCGGAAGGCGCGCAGGCTTATCTGAAGCGCCAGTACACGACGATCGCCATCGTCGGCGTCGTCATCTTCGTCGCGCTCGGGTTGCTTCTGTCATGGCCGGTAGCGGTCGGATTCCTGATCGGCGCCGTGCTTTCCGGCACCGCTGGCTTCATCGGCATGAACGTGTCGGTGCGCGCGAATGTGCGCACGGCGCAAGCGGCCTCCGAATCGCTCGCCAAGGGTCTCGACATCTCGTTCAAGGCGGGCGCGGTGACCGGCATGCTGGTCGCTGGCCTCGCGCTGCTCGGCGTCGCCGTTTACTTCATGATCCTGACGCAGGGCATGGGCCATGCGCCGAACGATCGCCTCGTGATCGACGCGCTCGTCGCGCTCGGCTTCGGCGCCTCGCTGATCTCGATCTTCGCCCGTCTCGGCGGCGGCATCTTCACCAAGGGCGCCGACGTCGGCGCCGACCTCGTCGGCAAGGTCGAGGCCGGAATCCCCGAGGATGATCCGCGCAATCCGGCGACCATCGCCGACAACGTCGGCGACAATGTCGGCGATTGCGCGGGCATGGCGGCGGACCTGTTCGAGACCTACGCGGTGACGGTCGTCGCCACGATGGTTCTCGGCTCGATCTTCTTCGCCGGCCAGCCCGGTCTCGTGAACGCGATGGTCTATCCGCTCGCCATCTGCGCGGTCTGCATCGTGACCTCGATCATCGGCACCTATTTCGTGAAGCTCGGCGCCAACAATTCGATCATGGGCGCGCTCTACAAGGGCCTGATCGCAGCCGGCGTGCTGTCGATCGGCGGCCTTGCGATCGCGACGCAGTTCGTCGCGGGCTGGGGCGTGCTCGGCAAGGCGAATGGCGTCGACATCACCGGCTCGGCGCTGTTCGCCTGCGGCATCGTCGGCCTCCTCGTCACGGGACTGATCGTCTGGATCACGGAATATTACACGGGCACGGGCAAGCGTCCGGTTGTCTCGATCGCGCAGGCCTCCGTCACCGGCCACGGCACGAACGTGATTCAGGGTCTCGCGGTGTCGCTCGAATCCACGGCGCTCCCTGCGATGGTGATCGTCGGCGGCATCATCGCCACCTACCAGCTCGCCGGCCTGTTCGGCACGGCGATCGCGGTGACGACCATGCTCGGCCTCGCCGGCGTGATCGTCGCGCTCGACGCCTTCGGCCCGGTCACCGACAATGCCGGCGGCATCGCCGAAATGTCGGGCCTGCCGAAGGAAGTGCGTCAGTCGACCGACGCGCTCGACGCCGTCGGCAACACGACCAAGGCGGTCACCAAGGGCTATGCGATCGGTTCGGCGGGCCTCGGCGCGCTGGTGCTGTTCGCCGCCTACACGAACGACCTCAAGCACTTCACCGAAGAGGGCGTCTCGTACTTCAAGGGCATGGGCGCGGTCTCGTTCGACCTGTCCAACCCTTATGTCGTCGCAGGCCTGATCTTCGGCGGCCTCATCCCCTACCTGTTCGGCGGCGTCGCAATGACGGCGGTCGGCCGCGCGGCGGGTTCGGTGGTCGAGGAAGTGCGTCGTCAGTTCCGCGAGAAGCCCGGCATCATGGAAGGCAAGGATCGCCCCGACTACGGTCGCGCGGTCGACATGCTGACCAAGGCGGCGATCAAGGAAATGATCATTCCTTCGCTGCTGCCCGTGCTCGCGCCGTTCGTCGCCTATTTCGGCGTGCTGGCGATTTCCGGCTCGAAGGCTTCGGCTTTCGCGGCGCTGGGCGCGATGCTGCTCGGCGTGATCGTCAACGGCCTGTTCGTCGCCATCTCGATGACGTCGGGCGGCGGCGC
>JAGWTW010000133.1 GCA_028868735.1 Hyphomicrobiales bacterium
GTCTTATGGCGACGTTCTTTCTGCAAGCTGTTTCGGGCGGCGCGGCCCCTCATCCGACCCTTGCTTCGCAAGGGCCACCTTCTCCCGCCAGCGGGAGAAGGAGTCCGCAACCGGTCCGACAGCGGCCGCCGACCCCGCGCGCTGTTTTCGCCTATCGCGTCTGGCCGCCGTCGACCGGCACCACGGCGCCGGTCACGAAGCTTGCGAGCGGCGAGATGAGATAGGCCGCCATGCTCGCGATCTCCTCGGGCGTGCCGAAGCGCTTCAGCGGCACCTCGCGGTCGATCCAGCGCTTCCAAGCGTCCGCGCGCGGGCCGGTCGCGTTCTTCTCCCATGTGCCGCCGGGGAAGATGATGTTGCCGGGCGCAAGCGCATTGACGCGCACGCCGCTCGCGCCGACGAGATGAGCCAGTTCTTGCGCCAGGTGGTTCACTGCGGCCTTGGACGTGCCGTAGGTCAGCGGCGTGCCCATGGCGGCGAGGCCAGCGATCGACGAGATGAACAACAGCGCGCCTTCCCTGCGCGAAACGAGGCGGCGCAGCACGGATCGCGCGAGGCGGAACCCGGAATCGAGGTTCTGTGTGAGCCCGGCGTCCCAGGTCGCATCGTCGATGTCGAAGCCGGGCGGGCAGGGGTGCAGTCCGACATTGGCGACCGCGGAATAGATCGGACCGAATTCGTTTTCGACACGCTCGACAGCCGCTTCGAGAACGGCCGATTCGCGCATGTCGCCTGTCATCGACCAGACTCGATCCGCGCCGAATTCCCTGGCCAGGGCATCCTGCGCCTCGAGCAGTTCATCTGCGCCGCGGGCGGTAAAAGCGACGCGCGCGCCTTCCGCGAGGCAGCGGCCGACGATGGCGCGACCGATGCCGCGGCTGCCGCCGGCCACGAACACGACCTTTCCTGAAAGTTGCAAATCCATCGACCCACCCGATTATCAGCAGTTACGATGCGATCATCGTCGAAGGCGAAGCACAAGGCGACCACAAAGAGGCGTGCGCACATGGCCGACGAACCGGCGCCGATCGACAATGCGATAAACGGCGCGCTCTACCGAGGCGCCGAGGAAGCCACTTTTTCCGGCGCGCTGTCCTTCATGCGCCGCCGCTACACGAAAGACCCGCACGGCGCAGACGTCGCGGTCTGGGGCGTGCCCTTCGACGGCGCCACGTCCTACCGGCCGGGCGCCCGGTTCGGTCCGCAGGCGATCCGTCGCGCGTCGGCGATCTTCGACGGCGATCCCCAATATCCGTCGCGCATGGATCCGTTCGCGCGTCTCGCCGTCGTTGATTGCGGCGATTGCGTTCTGCCGCGCGGCGTCGCGCCGGACGCGCCCGCGGCGATCGAGCGGCAGGCGCGCAGCCTGCTGGAGACGGGCGCCCATCTCGTGACGCTCGGCGGCGATCATTTCATCACCTTGCCGCTGTTGCGGGCGCACGTGGATCGCCACGGCCCGCTCGCGCTCGTGCAGTTCGACGCGCATCAGGACACGTGGGACGACGGCGAGGGCGCGATCACGCACGGCAGTTTCGTGCCGGCCGCCGTCCGCGAGGGGCTGATCGATCCCGCGCATTCGATCCAGATCGGGGTGCGCACCGTCGCGCCGCGCGATTGCGGCCTCGCCATTCTCGATGGCGACGCGTGCGCGGACAAAGGCGGTGCGGCGATCGCCGCGGAAATCATCGCGCGCGTCGGGAAACGGCCGGCATATCTGACGTTCGATATCGACGGGCTCGATCCGGCTTTCGCGCCGGGCACCGGAACGCCGGTCGCGGGCGGCCTGTCGAGCGCGCAGGCGCTCGGCGCGCTCTGGGCGCTGCGCGGGCTCGACTGGCGCGGCATGGATGTCGTCGAGGTGTCGCCGCCCTACGATCATGCCGATGTCACCGCCATCGCGGCGGCGAGCATCGTCCAGCGTTATTTGCAGATTTTGGCGGCGAGAACGGGCTGACGGAACAAAACCTGCATGGCCGTTTCCATGCAGACGACAACCGCCGCGCCCGCCGCATTCATCCCCACAAACCGCGGAGCCGCCGTAAAGCTGGAGCCCGGGCCGCCCGCAAGCGAGGCCGCTGCGCGCCTGAGAGCGGCCGCGCGCGAGCTCGGTCTGTCCGCCGAATGGCGCGATATCCGCGCATGCGACGCGGATTTCGCGTCCAACGAGCGCGCGGCAGGCCGCTATCTTCGCGCGCTGATCGATTGGGGCTGGCGTCGGGCGCAGACCGGCGCGCCGCACGAGGGCAGGGCGGCGGTCGAACGCGCCGCCGATCTCGACCCTGTGGACCGCCTGTGCGCACGCCGCGTGCTGGTTGCGATCGATCGGCTTTCGTTCGCCGAATTCGCTGCGGATTGACAGTCCGGCGCGCCTCGTCCATCACCTCGCCCATGACGACTCCGATCCGCATCATCCGACGTCGCGCGCGCCGCTGATCGCTTTCCCGCGCGTTTCGCGCGACACTCGTCCTCCATCCGGCAGACATCAACGTTCAGGGTCGCACCATGGCCTATAAAGTCTTCATCGACGGCGAAGCCGGCACCACGGGTCTCGAAATCCGGGAAAAGCTCGGACCGCACAAGGGCGTCGAACTCGTGTCGATCGATCCGGAACGGCGCAAGGACGCCGGCGCCAAGACCGAACTTCTCGCATCTGTAGATCTCGCCATCCTCTGTCTGCCGGACGACGCCGCGCGTGAAACGGCCGCGATCGTCGAGAGCATGGGCGAGGACGGGCC
This sequence comes from Hyphomicrobiales bacterium, assembly GCA_028868735.1. Lineage (GTDB taxonomy): Bacteria > Pseudomonadota > Alphaproteobacteria > Rhizobiales > Beijerinckiaceae > JAJXWB01. The sequence goes on from JAGWTW010000133.1 coordinate 2,736, forward strand.
GCGGCTGATCGATGCGTCGACCGCGCATCGCACGGCCGACGGCTGGATCTACGGCTTTCCGGAAATGGCGCCGGGGCAGGCCGACCTCATCGCAAAGGCCCGGCGCGTCTCCAACCCCGGCTGCTATCCGACGGGCGCGATCGCGCTCCTGCGGCCGGTCGTCGAGGCGGGTCTCGTTCCGGCGGATTTTCCGATCACGATCAACGCCGTCTCGGGCTATTCCGGCGGCGGACGTCAGATGATCGAGGCCTACGAGACGCATCAGGCGCCCTTGTTCGAAGCCTACGGACTCGGGCTCGAACACAAGCACACGCCGGAAATTGCGAAATGGGCGGGGCTGACGACCCGGCCTCTGTTCGTCCCCTCGGTCGGCAATTTCCGGCAGGGGATGCTGGTGTGCGTGCCGCTTCAGCTGGACGCGCTCCAGGGCAAACCGAAGGCGGCCGATTTCGAGGCGATCTACGCCAAGCGCTACGCCGGGCAGAAATACGTGCGCAGCAAGCGGCCCGATGGATCGGGCCGGCTCGATCCGCTCGCTCTCAACGGTACGAACGATCTCGAAGTTCTCGTGTTCGGCAATGAGGCGCGGCGGCAGGCCGTGCTCGTCGCGCGGCTCGACAATCTGGGCAAGGGCGCGTCCGGCGCCGCCGTCCAGAATCTCGAGATCATGCTGGGGCTCTGAAGCGGGAGGGCCGGCGCGCGGCCGGCCCGTCGCGCCGGTCAGGCCGCCTTCTTGCCGGCCTGCTCCTTGCCGTGGGCGATCACGCGGCAGGCCTGTTCGCCGAGGCCGTCGATGCCCAGGCGCATGGTGTCGCCGGCCCTGAGGAAGCGCGGCGGCTTCTTGCCCGAGCCGACGCCCGGAGGCGTCCCGGTGACGATGACGTCGCCCGGTTCCAGCGTCAGGAATTGCGACGTGTAGGACACTATCTTCTTCACGTTGAAAATCATCGTCTTGGTCGAACCCGTCTGCATGCGCTCGCCGTTGACGTCGAGCCACATGCCGAGATTCTGTACGTCCTTGATCTCGTCGGGGGTCACGAGCCAGGGGCCGAGCGGCCCGAAGGTCGGCGCGCTCTTGCCTTTCATCCAGTTGCCGCCGCGCTCGAGCTGAAATTCGCGTTCGGACACGTCGTTGGCGAGGCAGAAGCCCGCGATGTGATCCATCACGTCGTCTTCCGAAATATACGAGGCCTGCTTGCCAATCACGATCCCGAGTTCGACCTCCCAGTCGCATTTCTGCGAATTCCGGGGGATGACGACGTCGTCGTTCGGGCCGACGATGCAGTTCGGGGCCTTGTTGAACAGGATCGGCTCCGTGGGGACCGGCATGTTCGATTCCGCGGCGTGATCGGCGTAGTTGAGGCCGACTGCGACGAAATTGCAGGGCCTGCCGACGCAGGCGCCGATGCGAGGCGTTCCCCCGACCGCCTTGAGTTCGCCGTCCTTCAGCGCCTTCGCAATCTTTTTCAGATGCTTGTGCGAAAGATACTCGCCCGCGAGATCGGGAACGACGTGCGAGCAGTCCCGCAGCTTGCCTTTCGCGTCGATCACGCCGGGCTTTTCCTTGCCCGCCTTTCCATATCGCACGAGCTTCATCTGACGATCCTCTCCCTGAAATGCGCACAAGCGCTGACATGTTTGATCGCCATGATGCGCTGACGGGCGCATTCAGGGCAAGCCCGGCGCGGAACTCGCGGTCCCTGCTCCAAAGTGCGGACAGATTATATAAATTTGCCTTCGGGCATTAATCTTGCCGAAACGAGAGCGGGCTAAAGCAGATGTAGCCCAGCGGGGTCTTGCCGACTTGCTGGCGCAACCGGAGTAGGTCCATGAAGTCTGTTTTCTCGCACTTCCTCAAGGACGAGGCTGGCGCCACGTCGATCGAATATTCGCTGATCGCCGCCCTCATCGGCGTCGTCATCATCACCGCCGTCACCAAGCTCGGTACGAACCTTTCGCAGAAGTTCGACAATATCGCCGGCAACGTGACCTAGTTCGCTTTCGCAGGCTCCGGCCTGTTCAAGCCCCGGAGAACCTCCGGGGCTTTTTTATTGCGCCATGCCGGACCGGCGCTCAAAACGGCAAGCGGGCCGTGCGACGCTCGCACGACCCGCAAGGAGCCAATATCAATTCGTCATGGCGCGGAGCCGGGCGCCTTGGGCAAAATCGCCGTTGCAGTCATTATCGTCGTGTGATGGTGTCCGTCGGGTTAACAAGCTCGCGTTGCGGCAATCGGTCTCAGCATTTTATGCGCACATATTCGCCCGGCGCGTCGCCGAGCGCGGGAAGCTTGCCGCCGCCGGGCTCGCGCGCCGGAACCTTCTCCGGGGCCTGGGCCCTGATCCATTCGATCCAGTCCGGCCACCAGGAGCCCGCGGTCTCTTTCGCGTTCCGCACCCATTCGTGGAAATCGCCCGCGGGCTTCGGCCCGGTCCAATACTGATATTTGGGCTTGTAGGGCGGATTCACGACGCCCGCGATGTGGCCGGAGCCCGCCATCACGTAGCGCACTTCGCCGCCGAACAGTTTCGCGCCGTTGAACGCGGATTTCGCCGGCGCGATGTGGTCTTCCTTCGCAGCGAGATCGTAGATCGGGATCGTGACCTTCGAAAGGTCGAGTTTCACGCCGTCGATCTCGGTGCGTTTGTTTGCGAGGTTGTTCGTCAGGTAGCACTCGCGGAGATAGAACGAATGATTGGCCCTGGTCATGCGCGTGGAATCGGAATTCCACGTCAGGAGGTCGAAGGCCATCGGCATCTGGCCCTTGATGTAATTGTTCACCACGTAGGACCAGATCAGGTCGTTCGGCCGCAGCATGTTGAAGGCGTTCGCCATGCGCGACCCGTCGAGATATCCGGACGTCGCCATCTGCGTCTCGACGCTGGCGATCGTCTCCTTGTCGGTGAACACCTTGAGATCGCCGGGATCGGTGAAGTCGACCTGTGTCGTGAAGAGCGTCGAACTCGAAATCCGGGTGTCGCCGATGGCGGCCATATAGGCGAGCGTCATCGCCATCAATGTTCCGCCGACGCAATAGCCGATCGACGTCACCTGCTTCTCGCCCGTGATGGTCTCGATCGCCTCGAGCGACTCGAACACGCCCTCGCGCATGTAATCGTCGAAGCCTTTTTCGCCGTGGCGCGAATCCGGATTGACCCAGGAGACGACGAACACCGTCAGCCCCTGATCGACGCACCATTTGATGAAGCTTTTTTCCGGGTGCAGATCGAGAATGTAGAACTTGTTGATCCACGGCGGCACGATCAGCAGAGGGCGCTTGTAGACCTCTTTGGTGGAAGGCGCGTACTGGATCAATTCGATCAGGTCGTTGCGCCATACGACCTTGCCGGGCGTGATCGCGAGATTGACGCCGAGTTCGAATTTGGAATTGTCCGCCTGACGCAACCTGAGCGTGCCTTTGCCGGCTTCGAGATCTTCCGCGAGCATGTGCAGGCCGCGAACGAGATTCTCGCCTTCCTCCTTGAAGGTCGTCCGGATCAGTTCGGGATTGGTCGCCAGAAAATTCGACGGCGACAGCGCAGCGGCCATCTGGCGCACGTAGAAGGCGGCTTTCGCGCGCTCGAGCGGGTCGAGCGTCTTGTCTTCGGACACGAGCGTGTTCGCCCAGTTCACGACGAGGCTGTAGGCCTGCCGGATGAAGTCGAAAACCGGGCTTTCGCGCCATTGCGGGTCGGCGAAACGCTTGTCTCTCGGATCGACGGGAACGAGCGGGGTAACCTCTTCGCCGCTCATGCGCCGCAGCGTATTGCTCCACAGCGTAATGAAGCTCGAAGTGAGCGCGGTCTGCGCCTGCAGCGTGCGCGTAGGGTCGGTGAGCCAATATTCCGCGACGCGTCCCAGCGACTTCACCGCCTCGGCCGCTTCCGACCCGAAACTGGAGGGGCTCGCGCCCTGTTCGAACGGGCGCATGTAGGCGGCGAGCACGCGCGTGCCCTGTTCCATCATGCGCGTGACGTTCTGAGCGATCTTTTCGAAATCGGGCACGCTCGCGACGATCGGCTCCGGCGCGACGGCGGCTTGCGGCGCCGGGGCAGGGCGCGCCGTCGCATTCGGCTGCGAGGAAGGCGAAGGCGTCGGAGCAGCGGCAGGCGGAGCCGCGCCGAGCGCGCCGGTCGGCTTCTGCGCAGCCGCGGCCTTGGGCTTCTTCGATGCCCCTTCCGGGGCGCTCTGCGGCCTCGACGCTTCCATGACGCTCCCTCCCTGTGACCAGGCGCGAGCCTTCAGCTCTGGTCCCTTTTCAGACATAATAGCGCTTTATTCACCGTCTGCGCCAATGATCCTATTGGCCAATCGAATCTCTTGTCGTAACGCGAAGCTGCATGTTCTGCGCGAGGCACATTGCAGGGTTCCGTGTCGGTCTGATGGCGACCGCGGCGCTTTCGCTCGCCCTCGTGTCCGGCGCCGCGCAGGCGCAGACGCAACTCGGCGAAGATCCGTTTTCCGTCATCATGAAATGGCGGCCGACGACGGATAAGCCGGATATGCCGGATTTCGTCAAAAAATCCCGGCCCCCCGACGATCAGCTCAACTACACCCCGCTTACCGGCGACGAAACCAAGCGCCCCAAGCGCATGACGCCGGCCGAAGTGTCCGCGCAGATGAAACAGCTCGACGCCGCGGGGGCAGGGGCCCGAGCTAGGGCCGCGGCCGCCTTCCCCGCGAAAAAGGCGCGCCGCCCGGCCAAGGCCGACTGACCGGAAAGTCCGGGCGCCGCGTCGTCCGCAATTTCGCGTTTCAAATCCGGAGCGCTTCGCTCTAGAACCAGTCCTGAGCCCTGCGGGGCCGAACAGAAAGACCGAACCAGATGTCCGATTTCTATCGCGTGCGGCGCCTGCCGCCCTACGTCTTCGAGCAAGTCAACCGGCTCAAGGCGCAGGCCCGCAACGCCGGCGCCGACATCATCGATCTGGGCATGGGCAATCCCGACCTTCCCGCGCCCAAGCACGTGGTCGACAAGCTGGTTGAGACGGCGGGCAAGCCGCGCACGGATCGCTATTCCGCCTCCAAGGGCATCGCGGGGCTGCGCCGCGCGCAGGCTGCCTATTACGGTCGCAGGTTCGGCGTGAAGCTCAATCCGGACACGCAGGTCATCGCGACGCTCGGCTCGAAGGAAGGCTTCGCCAATATGGCGCAGGCGATCACGGCGCCGGGCGACGTCGTGCTCGTGCCGAATCCCTCTTATCCGATCCATGCCTTCGGATTTCTCATGGCGGGCGGCGTCATCCGTTCCGTTCCCGCCGAACCGACGCCGGATTATTTCGTCGCGCTGGAGCGCGCGATCATGCATTCGATCCCGAAGCCGATCGCGGTCGTCGTCTGCTATCCGTCCAACCCCACCGCGATGGTCGCCTCGCTCGACTTCTACAAGGACCTCGTCGCCTTCGCGAAGAAACACGAGATCTTCGTGCTGTCCGACCTCGCCTATGCGGAAGTCTATTTCGACGAAAATCCGCCGCCGTCGGTGCTGCAGGTTCCCGGCGCATTCGATGTGACCGTCGAATTCACGTCGATGTCGAAAACCTATTCGATGGCGGGCTGGCGCATGGGCTTTGCCGTCGGCAACGAACGTCTTCTGTCGGCGCTCGGCCGCGTGAAATCCTATCTCGACTACGGCGCCTTCACGCCGATCCAGGTCGCGGCGGCCGCCGCGCTCAACGGGCCGGACGATTGCATCGCCGAGATGCGCGCGACCTACAAGAAGCGCCGCGACGTGATGGTCGAGAGCTTCGCGCAGGCGGGCTGGTCGATTCCCGCGCCGACCTCGTCGATGTTCGCGTGGGTGCCCATCCCGGAGAAATTCCGCGCGCTGGGGTCGCTCGAGTTTTCGAAGCTGCTGATCGAGAAGGCCGACGTCGCGGTGGCGCCGGGCATCGGTTTCGGCGAGCATGGCGACGATTACGTGCGCCTCGCGCTCGTCGAGAACGAGCAGCGCATCCGCCAGGCGGCGAGGGGCTTGCGCAAGTTCTTCGACAGCGCCGATACGCTCCTGCACAATGTCGTGCCGATGAAGGCGACCGGCTGAGCCGGCCGCCTCGCGTGCGGCGGCAGCCGCTATCGGCCTGACGCTCGGCGGGGTGCGTTCATGCAGATATTCGCCCAACCCTGGTTCTTGTGGGCGCTGGGGTCGGCCGGCTTCGCTGCGCTGACGGCCGTTTTCGCCAAGGCCGGCGTCGCGGGAATCGATTCAAGTCTCGCGACCTTCGTGCGCACGCTCGTGGTCGTTCCGCTCGCTGCGTTCTTCGCCTGGCGCGCTGGCGCCTTCGCCTCCGTCGCGATCCCGGCGCGCGCGTGGCTCTTCCTTGTGCTGTCCGGGCTCGGCACCGGCGCATCCTGGCTTTGCTATTTCCGGGCGCTGCAACTCGGCGAAGCGGGACGCGTCGCGCCGGTCGACAAGCTCAGCCTCGTGCTGGTCGCGATCTTTGCCACGGTTTTTCTCGGCGAGACGCTTTCCTGGAAGAACTGGATCGGCATCGGCCTCGTCCTCGCCGGCGTCCTGCTCATCGCCATGCGGGAGTGATGGACAGACAGGTTTGTTCCTGTTATGTTCTTGTTCCTGTCGGTTGCGGGAACGAGTCGCCATGATGAAGCTGTACTGGTCGCCGAAGACCCGCTCGCTGCGGGCCCTCTGGATGCTGGAGGAGGCGGGCGCGCCCTACGAGCGCGTGCTGGTCGACATCGCGGGCGGCGGCCAGAACGACCCGGCTTTCCGGCGCGTCAATCCGATGGGCAAAGTGCCGGCCTTCGAGGACGGGACGGCGCAACTCGCCGAATCCGCCGCCATCTGCGCCTATATCGCCGAACGCGTGCCGGAGGCCGGGCTTGCGCCCGCCGTCGGCGATCCGTTGCGCGGGCGCTATTTCCACTGGCTGTTTTTCGCGCCCGGCTGCATCGAGCCGGCGATGGCGCAGAAATTCGCCAATTTCGAACTGCCGCCGTCGGCTGCCGGCTGGGGCGATTTCAATCGCGTCTTCAACGTGCTGGCGGGCGTGCTCGAGAAGGGGCCGTGGATTCTCGGCGACAGGTTCTCCGCCGCCGACGTGATGATCGGCTCCGATCTCATGTTCGCCGTCGAACGTTTCGGCATCGTCGAGCGCCGGCCCGAATTCGACGCTTATCTCACGCGCTGTCACGCGCGCCCGGCGTTGCAGCGGGCGCTCGCGATCGACGAGGCGGGCGCATAAGCCTGTGGGTTACGGGGGCGCAGCGTCGGTTGCTGCTGCGACGGCGGTCGCGCCGCACTACCATGGACATGTGCTCGACCAACCGCGAAAGCTCTTCCTCGACGTCGAACGGTCGATCCTCGGTCGTCCCTGGCGACCGCGGCTCGATGCGGCCGGAGAAGCGCGCGCGTTGGCGATGGTCCAGCGGCACGGACTCGCCGACCTGCTCGCGCGCGTGCTCGCGGGGCGCGGCGTGGGCATAGACGAAGCTCTGGCCCATCTCGATCCGACGCTGCGGGCGCTGATGCCCGATCCGCTTACGATCCAGTCGATGGACGCGGCGGTCGAACGGCTCGCGGCAGCGATCGAGCGGCGCGAAAAGGTGGCGATCTTCGGCGACTACGATGTCGACGGCGCCTGTTCGGCCGCGCTGCTGGCCGCCTTTCTCGACGCCTGCGGCGTCGAGCGCGTGGTACATATTCCTGACCGGATATTCGAGGGTTATGGCCCGAATATTCCAGCGATACATGAACTGGCGGCGGGCGGCGCAAAGCTGCTGGTGACGGTGGATTGCGGGACGACGTCGCACGAGGCGCTCGCGGAAGCGCGCAAGACCGGCCTCGACGTGGTCGTGCTCGACCATCATCAGGCGCCGGAACTGTTGCCGGACGCGATCGTGGTCAATCCGAACCGGCAGGACGACCTTTCGGGCCTCGGCGCGCTCTGCGCGGCGGGCGTCGTCTTCATGACGCTGGTCGGCCTCAATCGACGGCTGCGGGAGCAGGGGTTCTGGACCCGTGAGCGGCCTGCGCCCGACCTGCTCGCCGAACTCGACCTCGTCGCGCTGGCCACGGTCGCCGACGTCGCCCCCCTTACGGGGCTGAACCGGGCCTTTGTCGTGAAGGGGCTGCAGGTCATGCGCGGGCGCGGGCGGACCGGGCTCGCCGCGCTGATGGACGTGGCGCGGCTCGGCGGGCCGCCGCAGGCCTGGCATC
>JAGWTW010000018.1 GCA_028868735.1 Hyphomicrobiales bacterium
GAGCCGCTCGCGCGGCTCGACGAGACGGATCTGCGGCTTCAGAAGGAGCAGGCGGACGCCGAACGCGCCGCCTCGCGCGTCGCGCTCGAACAGGCCGAAGCCGACGAGCGGCGCGGGGCCGATCTGCACGCCAAGGGCTGGAGCGCGCAGGCCGTCTACGACCGTCAGCGCGCGGCGGCCGAAGAGGCGCGCGGCCGCAACCGCCGCGCCCAGCGCGCGGTCGAGCTGGCCGCCAACGCGCTCGGCTACGCGGTGCTGCGCGCCGATTCGGACGGAACGGTCACGGCGACTCTGGTCGAACCCGGGCAGGTCGTGGCCGCCGGCCAGCCGGCGATCCGCCTCGCGCGAAAGGGCGAGAAGGAGGGAGCCGTCGCGCTGCCGGAGACTTTCCTCGCGCGGGCGCGCGCCGGCAAGGCGCAACTGTCCCTGTGGTCGGCGCCCGACCGCGTCTATGCGGCGAATCTGCGCGAGCTCAGCCCCGTCGCCGATCCGGCGACCCGTACCTTCGCGGCCCGCTTTTCGCTGCCCGACGCCGACGACGCGGTTGCGCTCGGCATGAGCGCGACCCTCACGATCGCCGCGCCGGCGAGCGCGAACGTCGCGCGCGTGCCCGTGTCCGCGCTGTTCGATCAGGGCGGCGGCCCCTCGCTCTGGATCGTCGGCGAAGACGGCGCCGTCACGCTGAAACGCGTACGCATCGCGCGTTACGAGGATGCCGACGTGCTCATCGCGTCCGGCGTCGACGAAGGCGCGCAGGCCGTCACGCTCGGCGTGCAGAAACTCGGCGCGGGCGAAAAGGTCCGCGCCGTTTCGAAGCTCGCGTTCTGAGGCCGCCATGCGCCGTTTCAATCTTTCGGAATGGGCGGTCGGCCATCAGGCGCTGACGCTGTTTCTCATCCTCGCGACGCTCGTCGCCGGCGGCGTGTCCTACATGCGGCTCGGCCGCGCGGAAGATCCGAGCTTCACGATCAAGCTCGCCAACGTCACCGCCGTCTGGCCCGGCGCGAGCGCGCGCGAGATGCAGGACCAGGTCGCAGACCGCATCGAGAAGAAGCTTCAGGAGCTGCCATACTTCGATCGCGTGCAGACCTACACCAAGCCTTCCTTCACGGCCATGCAGGTCGTCTTCAAGGATACGACGCCGCCCGCGCAGACGCCCTGGCTCTTTTATCTCCTCCGCAAGAAGCTCGACGACATTCGCAGCGACTTGCCGCCCAATCTCGTTGGGCCCGAGGTCAACGACGAATTCGGCGACGTCGATTCCGTCCTCTACATGGTGACCGGCGACGGCGCCGATTATGCGCAGCTGAAGCAAGTCGCCGAGACGATGCGCAAGCGGCTTCTCCGGGTTCCCGATGTCTCCAAAGTCGACATCTACGGAACGCAGGATCAGAAGATCTACGTCGAGTTTTCGCAGGCGCGCCTCGCGAGCCTCGGCGTCACGCCGCAGGCGATCTTCGACTCGCTCGCGCGTCAGAACGCCGTCGCGGCCTCGGGCGTGTTCGAAACCACGGCCAACCGCATTCCCGTGCGTATTTCCGGCGCGCTGACAGGCGCTGCAGCGGTGGCGGAAACGCCGGTCGAATCCGGCGGCCGCGTGTTCCGTCTGGGCGATGTCGCGGACGTATCGGCGGGCTTCAAGGACCCGCCCGACTTTCTCGTGCGGAACGAGGGCAAGCCCGCGCTCGCCGTCGGCGTGGTCATGGCCAAGGGCGGCAATATCCTCACGCTCGGCGAACATCTGAAAGAAGCGGTCGCGGACATTCGCGCCGCTACGCCCGTCGGCGTCGAGATCAGGCAGATCGAGGACCAGCCGAAGGTGGTCGAGGAGGCGGTCGGCGAATTCACGCGCTCGTTCGTCGAAGCTTTGTGCATCGTGCTCGCCGTCAGCTTCATTTCGCTCGGTCTGCGCACGGGCATCGTGGTGGCGCTCTCCGTGCCGCTGGTGCTCTCCGTCGTCTTCGTCGCCATGAGCGTGATGGGTCTCGATCTGCAACGCATCACGCTCGGCGCGCTCATCATCGCGCTCGGCCTGCTCGTCGACGACGCGATCATCGCCGTCGAAATGATGGTCGTGAAAATGGAACAGGGCGTCGATCGGCTGAAGGCTGCGACCTTCGCCTGGGATTCGACAGCTTTTCCCATGCTGACCGGAACGCTCGTGACCGCCGCCGGTTTCCTGCCCGTCGGCTTTGCGCCGTCGACCGCCGGCGAATATGCGGGCGGCATCTTCTGGGTCGTCTCGATCGCGCTTGTCGCATCCTGGTTCGTGGCTGTCGTCTTCACGCCCTACCTCGGCGTGAAACTGCTGCCCGATCTGGCGAAGGCGCATGGCCACGACGAAGCCGCGCTCTACGATACCCGCGTCTATCGCGCGCTTCGCCGCATGATCGGCTGGTCCGTCGACAACCGCCTCGTCGTCGTTTCCATCACGTTCGGCCTGATGGCGCTCGCCGCCTTCGGCTACACGCGCGTGCCGAAACAATTCTTTCCGATATCGGAGCGTCCGGAGCTATTCTTCCAGCTGCGCATGCCCGAGGGCACGGCGATCGGCGCGACCACGCAGACCGCGAAGAGAGCCGAGGCCATGCTCGCGGGCGATCCCGACATCGCAGGTTATTCCACCTATGTCGGCCAGGGTTCGCCTCGTTTCTGGCTTGGCCTCAATCCGCAATTGCCGAACGAATCCTTCGCCGAGATCGTCATCGTGACGAAGGATGTGAAGGCGCGCGAACGCGTGAAGGCGAGGCTCGAATCCGCCGTCGCCGGCGGCGCGCTGAGCGAGGCGCGCGCGCGCATCGACCGTTTCAACTTCGGGCCGCCGGTCGGCTTTCCCGTCCAATTCCGCATCATGGGCTCCGATCCGAGCGAGGTGCGCGGCATCGCCTACCGCGTGCGCGAAATCATGCGCGCCGACCCCGCCGTGCGCGATCCCCACCTCGACTGGAACGAGCGGACGCCCTCCGTGCGTCTCGAACTGGATCAGGACCGTGCGCGCGCCATGGGTCTGACGCCGCAGGACCTCGCCAATTCGCTGCAGATGCTCGTGTCGGGCGCGACGGTGACGACGGTGCGCGAGGGGACGGAAAAAGTCGACGTCGTCGCGCGCGCGACGAAATCCGAGCGCGCTGACCTCGGCCATATCGGCGATCTCTCCGTGACCACGCGCAGCGGCGCGTCGGCGCCGGTCTCGCAGGTCGCCAGGATCGTGTACGAGCACGAGGACGCGATCCTCTGGCGCCGCAGCCGCGACACGATCATCACAGTGCGCGCCGACGTCGCCGACGGCGTGCAGCCGCCTGACGTTTCCAACCGCATCTGGACACAGCTCGCCGACATCCGGGCGCAGCTTGCGCCGGGCTATCGCATCGAGATGGGCGGCGCGGTCGAGGAATCGACCAAGGCCAACAGCGCCCTCGCCTCGATCTTCCCGGTCATGATCCTCGTCATGCTGACGATCGTGATGACGCAATTGCAGAACTTCACGCGGCTCGCCCTCGTGATGATGAGCGCGCCGCTCGGGATCATCGGCTCCTGCCTCGGCCTCACGCTGTCCGGCGCGCCGTTCGGTTTCGTCGCTCTGCTCGGGCTGATCGCGCTCGCCGGCATGGACATGCGCAATTCGATCATCCTGGTCGACCAGGTGCGCCAGGACCTCGAGCGGGGCGCGAGCTATCGCGAAGCCATTGTGGAATCAGCGGTCAGGCGCGCGCGGCCTGTCGTGTTGACGGCGCTCGCCGCCATCCTCGCGATGATCCCGCTCTCGCGCTCGCCGTTCTGGGGGCCGATGGCGGTCGTCATCATGGGCGGCCTGTTCGTGGCCACATTCCTGACTTTGCTGTTCCTGCCGGCTCTCTATGCGTTATGGTTCCGCCGCGCGCTCGAAACCCGGACGGCCGGGACCGGGCGGCACGGGATTGTTGCGCCGGCGCACGCCGGGTTTGTGGGATCGCCAGCGGAATGAACCAGGCCGTAATCGCAACGCCGCGCGAAGCCGAGACGAGACGAAGGATCGTCGAGACAGCAGAAAAGCTCTTTCGGGAAATCGGATTCCAGAAGACCACCGTCGCCGACATCGCGCGCGAATTGCGGATGTCGCCCGCCAATGTCTATCGCTTCTTCGCCTCCAAGGCCGAACTCAACGGCGCCGTCGCGCGCCATCTTCTCGGCGCCATCGTCGCAGCTTCGACCGCGATCGTGGACGGTCCGGGCGACGCCGGCGCGCGGTTGCGCGCGCTCGTCAAGAACAACGAGAAGATGAACGCCGAGCGTTTCGTCGGCGAGCGCAAGCTGCACGAAATGGTCGAATACGCGCTGAACGAGAACTGGCCGATCATCGACGAGTACATCGGCACGATGCGCATCCTGATGGCGCGTCTCGTCGCCGAAGGCGTCGCCGCGAAGGAATTCGCGCCGATCGATGCGCAGGACGGCGCCGCGCTCGTGCAAGCGGCGACCATCACCTATTGCCATCCCCGCCTGATGGTGGAGTGCCAGGACAAGCCGACGCCCTCGAGCGATCAGATGATCGATTTCTGCCTCAAGGCCCTGCGCGCGTGACGCGAGGCGCCGTCAGTTCGACGCCGCGCTCAGCCCCTCGTTGAATTTCTTCAGGCCGTCCGCATCGGCCGCGAGCGCGCTGCGCGCGTCTGTGACCGCTTGTTGCGCGCGCGAGGAATCGCCGAGCACGTTGTAGGACTTCACGAGCCGCAGCCAGCCGTCCGGATCGTCGCCGTTCTGCTTCAGGCGATCGGCGAGCCGCTGCACCATCTGCTGGATCATGTCGCCTTGCGCGCCCGCATTCGCCGCGGGCGGCGCCGGCGCAGGCGCGGCGGCGGCCGGCTGCGCGGCGTTCGCCTGCTCGATATCCTTGAGCTCGTCCTCGAACATGGCGCGCTTGACCGGGCTCGCCGCGAGCGCCTTGCGCGCGTCGTCGGCCGCCTGCCCGGCCGCGGCCCGGTCGCCGAGCACGTCGTAGGATTTCACCAGACGCGCCCAGCCCTGCGGATCGTCGCCGTTCTGTTTCAGCTGATCGGCGAGCTTGCGCACCATCTGGCGGATCATGGCGAGCTGGCCGTTCTCGTCCGCGGGCGCGGCGGGCGCAGCCGGCGCTGACGCGGCCGCGCCCCCGCCCTGGTCCATCTCCTTCACCGCTTCCTCGAACATGGCGAGCTTCGGCGGGCTCGAAGCGAGCGCCTTGCGCGCGTCGGCCTCGGCCTGCTGCGCGCGGCCCCGGTCTCCGAGAACCCCGTAGGAGCGCACGAGCTGCGCCCAGCCCTGCGGATCGTCGCCCTTGAGCTTCAGCCGCGCCGCGAGCTTCTCGACCATGCCGAGCACCATCTTGTCCTGCTCGTCCGGCGGCAGGTTCGCGGCGTCCTGCATCTGCTGCTGCGTCGGGCCGGCCTGGCCGGCTGCGGATTGCGCGGGCGGCGCCTTGCCGTCGAGCCGCGCCAGCGACTGGCGGACCGAGGCGGCCCAGCTCGCGTCCGGCGGCGCCGAGGCGAGCAGGTCGCTCCAGATCTTGCGGGCGTCCTCGTTGCGGCCGTCCTGCACGGCGGCGAGACCGCGATAATAACGCGCGGCGATCGCGTTCTTGTCGAGCGCGAGCGCGCGGTCGAAGGCGCGCTTGGCCTCCTCGGTCACCACGCCGTCGGCGGCCGCCACCGTCGATTCGCCGAGATTCTCGAGCGCCTCGGCGCTCTCGCCCTTCAGGCGGACGACATTGCTCCAGGCGTTCGCCGCGTCGGCGTAACGCCCGAGCCGCATATAGACGGGGCCGAGCACCTCGTAGGCGCGCGCGTCGTCGGGCTGGCGCTGGAGATGGGTCTCGATCTGCGCGACCATTTCCTCGATCGACCCGGTTCCGGGCTTGCGCGCGCTGGCGACGGGCCGCGGTTCGGCCTCCCGCGGCGCGCCGAGGCGATAATAGAGACCCGCGCTGAGCGCAGGCACGACGATCACGGCCGCCGCCAGCGCCGCGATACGACCCAGGCGCGACGATCGCGCGCCAGGCGCGGCCGCGTCGGGCGTTTCGGCGGCCTTGAGAAGCCGCCTGGACACTTCGATTCGCGCGGCTTCCGATTCGCTTTCGTCGATCAGGCCGGCGGAGCGGTCCCGTTCGATCTCCTGCAACTGGTCGCGATAGACGGCCATGTCGCCGCCCGTCGCCGCGGAGGTCTTCACGAAGACGAATGGCCACAAGACGAAGGCGAGCGCGCCGAGCGTCATAGCCGCGAGGATCAGCCAGAAAACCATGCCGCTCTCTTTAGACTCCCGATGTCGACGTCGATAGCCGAGTCAAAAAATAAGCAGGCGGCATGCCGCGCGTTGCGGCGCGGCATGCCGCCTGCCTGCATCGTCAGACCGCTTCGATCAGCAGGGATAGTGGCCCGCCATCTTCGCCTTGTACTTTTCGCCGTAGGCGTTCCAGCCTTCTTCCTTGCCGCCCGTCGGGCTGTTGTGACATTTCTTGCAAGGAAAGCCGGTGGCCTCGGCGATGCACTTCTTCGCCTGCGCCGGGCCGCTGCTGAGCGACACCGACGCGCCGATCAGGAAAGCCGCCGCCGCAATCGGCGCCGTCACGCGCCAAACCATTCCACCCATCAGTTTCTCCATCGACAGTTCGAGGAACGGGCGGAGAAAAGCGGACAATGGCCACGTTCGCATTGACGTAACTCAAGCGGCGCTGTTGCAGATTTGATACAGGGCCTCTCAAATTAAATTTTCGTAAGCCGACCTTGACCGTCGTCAATGCCGTCACGCCCTAGGTCACATTCTTATCACCCCACAAATCCGGATTCAGGTCCCTCGGCCGGTCGATTCCCGCGGCCAGCCGATAAACAGTGCGGGGGTAGGTATGCACTTCTGGAGCGGCGCCTCGGGCGCGAGAATGCGCTCTTTCCTGCGCAGCAGGCGCGAAGGCTTACGCGGCGCGTACGCGCGGCGCGTTCGCATTGCGGTCGCAGCGCTTTTGCTAACCCCGCTTTTTGGCGGCATTGCGGCGGCCGGCACGAGCGTCGAGGCGCCCGCGGCTCGTTCGGGCCTCGTGGACGACGCGGCCGTGTCCGCGCTGCGCGACTACACCCGCGCCCTGCAAGGCGAGAAACAGGACGGCTCCTTCAAGGTCGCCGCTGACAGCCTGTGGGACGCCTTGAGGGAAAAGGCCGCCGGCGTGGCGGCCGAGGACCGCGCGCCCGCCAGGCCGGCGGCGCCCGCAAAGGTCGTCAAGGGCGGCAAGGCCGGCAAGGCGAAAGTCGTGAAGGGCGCGCCGATCGAGGAAGCCGATTTCGTCGGCTCCAAGGCCTGCGTCGAATGTCACGCCAAGCAGATCGCCGAATTCAACAAGACCCTGATGGGCCGTCTCGCGCTGCAGAACAAGATCCAGTGCGAAAGCTGCCACGGACCGGCGTCGATCCACGTCAAGGAAGGACGCGGCGGCGGCGGCATCATCACCTTCCGCAAAGACGACCCGAACACGAATTCCAAGGCCATCAACGAGATGTGCCTGGGCTGTCACAAGCGCGGCGATCGCACGTACTGGAATTCTTCGGCTCACGAAGAGCGCGATGTCGCCTGCACGAACTGCCACACGATCATGAAGAACGTGTCGCCGAAGTTCAATCTGAAGACGGCCTTCGAGCCAGACACCTGCTTCCAGTGCCACAAGGACCGTCAGGCGCAGATGTGGCGCAACTCGCACATGCCGATGCGCGAGGGCAAGATCGTCTGCTCGGATTGCCACAATCCGCACGGCTCGGCGACTGAAGGCATGCTGCGCGCCGACTCGATCAACGACACCTGCTACCGCTGCCATGCGGAGAAGCGTGGACCGTTCCTGTTCGAACATCTTCCGGTTCGCGAGAACTGCCTGAACTGCCACGACCCGCACGGGACCGTGAACGAGTACATGCTGAAGATGGCGCGTCCGCAGCTCTGCCTGAACTGCCATGGCTTCGGCCACAGCACGGCCGCCGGCATCAACACGTACTCCTATGTCGGTCGCAGCTGCCAGAACTGCCACACGCAGGTCCACGGCACCAACGACCCGTCAGGCGCGCTGTTGCACCGCTGATTTACGACCCGCGGGATCGCCGCCCCTCGAGGCGCGCGGCGATCCCAGACCGAAGAGCACAGAAATTCAGGTTGAGGAGGCAAGTGTGCTGACCTGCCGCACCAGATTGATGATCGCCAGCGCGACCTGCGCGCTTCTTGTCGGCCTTGCGCCGATGTCAAAGGCCCTTGCGGCGGATCTTCCGACGAGGAAGGCGCCCGTTCCGATGCTGCTCGACTCCTCCTGGTACACGGAGGGCGACGTGACGGTCGGCGGACGGTTCTTCGTCAATGATCCGAAGCGCGCCAACATGCCCGGCCTCGGCGACAGCCTGGCGTCCTACTACAAATACTCGACGTTGAAGCCCGGGCCGTTCTCGGACATCTGGCTCGCCGCCGGCACCCGTGACGGCGTTCGCCGCGTGGAGCTCTTCGGCAAGAACATCGGCTACACCGACCAGCGTTACGGCTTCGACTACAGCCATGCCGGCAAGTATTACATCGATCTCTTGTGGGATCAGACACCGCACGTCTACGGCATGGGCGCGCAGACGCTCTACAACGGCGTCGGCGGAAACCTGTTGACCGTCAATCCCGCGCTCGGCTCCTACGTTACCGGGTTGCTGGGCGCGAAGGCGCTGAGCGCCGCGAACTGGCTGCCGATCTGGCCGCAAGCCTGGAACGCGATGAACGCGTTCTCGAACCAGACCGACATCAAGGTCGAACGCAACACCGGCCGCGCCAACTTCCGCTGGACCCCCAACGACGATTGGGACGTGCACGCGAATTACGAGATCATCCGGCGCGACGGCACGATGCCGTTCGGCATGATCTTCAACAATAATTCGAGCAACGGCGTCGTTTCCAACGTGCCGCAGCCCGTTCACGACACGACGCACAATTACAGCATCAACGCCGAATATGCGGGCCAGTCCTGGTGGGACAAGGCCTATACGTTCAAGCTCGGTTACGTCGGATCGCAGTACAAGGACGATTCGCAGTCCTACATCGTGCAGAACCCATTCTGTAATCCCGTCGGCGCGGTTGCGCCGGCGACCTGCGCGGGCGCATTCGCCGGACAGCCGCTGTTCGGCCTGATGAGCCTGCCGCCGAACAACGCGGTCAACGGGGCGAATGCGACCCTTGCGGTCGATCTGCCCTGGAAGGCGCGTTACGTCGGCACGTTCTCGTTCAACAACATGACGCAGAACCAGCCCTACCTGCCGTTCTCGTTCGCTTTCGGCGATACGACCGCGAGCTGGGGCGGCGTCGCGCCATACGCGTCGCGGTCGAGCCTCGGCGGCAACATCAACACGATCCTGCTGAACAACGTCGTCACGAAGGAGGTCAACAAGGAGCTGAAGGCCAAGCTGACCTATCGCCTCTATGATTTCGACAATCAGACGCCGTCGACCTTCATAACGAACTGGGTGGTCGCCGACGCCGGCACTGCGACCCCGGCCGCCGGCTCGACCTATGCGCCGGCTCGCAATTTCCAGATGGCCTACACGAAGCAGAACGCGACTGCGGAACTGAATTATCGGCCATGGAAGGAGCTCAATCTCAACGCAGCCTACCTGTTCGAACACTACGACTGGAAGCAGGAAGCGGCGACGAGCACGACCGAGAACGGCGCCAAGGCTTCGCTCGACTGGAAACCGTCGACATGGTTCACCCTGCGCGGCACGGGCACGTTCCTCAGCCGCACGGCGAACAATTACGACCAGTTCGTCAACCAGATGTCGCAGGCCTATCTCGGCTGGGCGAACCTCACGACTCTCGGCCCGCTGCTCACGAGCGGCACTGGCGTCTATGGCAATCCGGATTATCGCGCCTTCTATCTGAACGGACGGCATCGCGAGAAATTCGACCTGTTCGCGGATATCACGGTCCTTCCCGGACTGACGGTCACGCCGACCTTCCAGTTCACGGACGACCGCTATTCGCTGAACGGTTCGACCACCTCGCGGCCGGTCGCATCCCTGAATGGACCTCTGTGGATTCAGGAAGGCATCCGTCACCAGCGCAACTTCAACACGGGCATCGACGTCGGCTATCAGTACAATCCGTATAACCGGATCTTCGCGTCCTACATGTACGGACGCGGCGACCAGTTGCTGCGCAGCGGCACGCCGACCGCCTATCCCGGCGCGAGCACGACAGCGATGTACGAGATGAACGTCGCCGAGCGCACGCATGTCGCGCGCATCGGCTTCGAGAGCTCGCTCATCCCGAATCGCCTTAAGTTCGAGGCCAATTACACCAAGTCGCTCGGGCACGCCTCGCAGATCATGCCGTTCCCGCAGGCGACGACGGCAGCCGGCCTCGCGACCTTCTGGAACTATCCGAACACGGATACCGATTTCCAGCGCGTCGAAACGAAGGTGAAATACACGTTCGAGGATTCCTGGCTCAAGGGAATGGGCCTGACGGGCAAGATGTCGGCAACGCTCGGCTACACTTTCGAGAAGAACAAGGACTACAACTACCAGATGGAAACGTTGAACTACGCCTACAGCGTGGCCAACACGTCCGCCTATCTGATGAACTTCATGGGCTGGTACAACCCGAACTACACGGTCCATCGCATCGGCGCGGCGCTCAATTACAAATGGTGAGCGCTACGTTGATCTAATGCAATGCCGATCCCGGGCCCGCGACGCAAGTTGCGGGCCTCGGTCCTTTCCGGGGCTTTTGCAGGAAAATCCGGGGCAAGATTGGAAAGAACATGAGCGATATCGCCACGCCTAAAAAGTCAGGATTCCTCGCTCGCCTCTGGAACTTCCTCTGGCGTCCGAGTTCGCGTCTGTCGATGGCGACGCTCGTCATCTTCGGCGGCGTCTGCGGCATCCTGTTCTGGGGCGGGTTCAACTGGGCGATGGAAGTCGCCAACACCGAACAATTCTGCATCTCCTGTCATGAAATGAAGGACACGCCGTACAAGGAGCTTCAAAACACGATTCACTTCAGGAATCGTTCCGGCGTGCGCGCCACCTGCCCCGACTGCCACGTCCCGCACCCCTTCATGTGGAAGATCAAGCGCAAGATCGAAGCCTCGAACGAAGTGCTGCACAAGATTCTCGGCACGGTCGATACGCCCGAGAAATTCGAGGCGCACCGTCTGGAGCTCGCCCAGCACGTCTGGAAGGTGATGGGCTCGACCGATTCCCGCGAATGCCGCAATTGCCACCAGGAGCATTCGATGGATCCGTCCAAGCAGAAGCCGAAGGCGGCCAAGGAAATGCAGGAGGGCTTCGCCAAGGGCATGACCTGCATCGACTGCCACAAGGGCATCGCCCACCACCTGCCGAAGGACCCGCTCGACGACGACGACGACACAACAGCGTCGAAGGCTCCGCCCGCGGCGCAGGAGCCCGCCAAAAAGGACTGACCCGCGCGTCATTCACGCTTCGAACAACGGCGCCTGGAAGCGGGCGCCGTTTTCTTTCGCGTAAGCGTAACCCCTTCGAAAGCGAAGCGCTGCGCGACGCAAGCGTCGCGGGCATGGAAAATGTGGGTGGAAACGTCGCGCGATCGCTGTCGGAAGGCGCGCTAACGTTCGATCCGCGCCAGCTCCTGCCGCGCGATGATCGAAAACACGTGACGCGGCCCGCACGCTTGCGTCGTCTTGCGGAACTGCTCGGCCGCAGGAGCTTTTTCGCCCTTCGCGAGCGCTTGCTCTCCGACGAAGAAGGAGACGTTGCATTCGCGATTGCGAGCGCCCCCATGCGGCGAGACGGTCGACAATTGTTCGAGCGTCGTCTGTCCGAGGAAGTAATTGACGGCGCTGCCCGGCCATTCCCCGAGATTGACGCGGCTGGCGTTGTCCTTCAGCTCCTGACTGTCGTCCGTTCCCGCCCGCAATCGGGCAAGGTGCAGCCAGACCGTCTGATAGGGTAGCCACAACACGTCGTTGGCCCGCTCGCCCATGCCCAGCGACAAGGCTTTCGCAAAATCGGCGGCTGCGAGATCGAATTTGCCGGCGAGGAAATACGTAAAGGCCCGATCGTCGAGAATATCGGCCTTTTCCGAGCCAGGGCTGTTGTCTTGCGCGTCGAGCGCCGCCCCATAGTCTGCAACGGCGCGGTCGACGTCGGCGGATGCGCGTTCGGCGGCCGCGCGTTGCAGAAGCGTCTCGACCGATGATTTGCGTTTGATCGCCTCGGAATAATCGGCGATCGCCTCAGCATATCGACCGAGCGAATATTCCGCCTGACCCCGCGCTGCATACAATTCGGCGTCGTCGCCTTGCGCCTTGAGCGCTTCGCTGAAATCCCGGACGGCGTCCTCGCCGAAGCGCGCGGCTTCGTCCTTGCGGCCGAAAGCGTCTGCGATCATGCTTCGCGACAAATATCCGCCGCCGCGACCGCGCAAGGCCTGCACACGTTGGTCTGCGCCGAGCGCCGAATCCGACAGCGCCTGCGTGTAGAGACGAATCGCCTCGTCGTACCTGTTCGCCTCGACTGCTGCTTTCGCCGCAGAAATATCGTCGGCGGCCGTTGCGCGCGCCACTCCAGCGAGCGCAATCATCGAAACCGCCACCAGAAATGTCGCTCTCATAAAATTCCTCGCGCCCGCGTCCGTGCTCTCGGCCGCGCATTCTGCAGGGTCACGCTCGCCGGCGCCACCGCGCAGGGCCCTGGAATCGAACCCTGTCGAATTTGATCCGCACGCGAGCGAGGTTGATCGACCGGTCTCAGGCCGTTTCGTGGAATTCGCGCGCCAATTTGGCGACGACGGCGATCATGAAGATCGCAGCCGCGAACGCGAACGCGGCGAAGCCGCTTTCGACCGTGTAATTCGCCGTCTCGCTGACGCCCATCAGAATGCCTGCCCCGATCGCGATACAACCGATCACGACGAATAGGCCTGTTGCAACATAAGCAAGCATGTCTTGAGCCTTCTGCCTGGGTCGCGGCAGTCGTTGCCGCAGAACCGGGTCCGCGCCGCTCGGCGCGAACCCTCATACGCATTGCACCATGCAGCGCGGACGCGGCTGCGCATTGATGCTCGTCAACGCGCAGATCGAAGCTCAACGATTGACGGATTCCAGCGTCACTACGGCCTGCTCGGCCTCGTCCTCGCGAGAGGGGCGCGCGAATGTCAGAAGAATGTCGGAGAGTTCCGGCTCGTCCACGAGATGGGCGGCTTCCGCGGCCTCGAACCAGCTCGTGAGCCGCTGGTCCTGCTCGCGCCAGTTCTTGCGTTGCTTTTGCACGCGAAAAGGGAACACATCGACCTCGCAAGCCAGCGCGGCGCCGTTCGACATGCGTTTGATGTAGTGATAGCTGCCGACCGGCTTCTTCGCGATTTTGCCGAGCAGGCCCGCCTCTTCGAGCGCCTCGGTCGCGGCGACGGCATGCGGCTTCTTGCCTTTCATCGGCCAACCCTTGGGCAACACCCAGCGCCGGGTTTCGCGCGAAGAGACGAGCATGATTTCGAGGCGTTCGCGATTGCGATAGGGCAATGCGGCGTATTGCCGGCGCGACGCGGCGTCCGCTGCTGTCTCCTGTCGCGCCTTCTTGCGCTTCTTGCCCGCCAATTCGTGCCTCCGAGCGCCGAAACGGAGGGAGCGCGACAGGTCAGGCCAACGCGCCGCCGCTTGCGCCGTCAAAGCGATTCGCGATCCATTGTGAATCGCATTTGCGATTTGGCAATGGCTTTTGCGTGTCGATTCAGGCAGCTGTCGACAGGGCGGTCTTCTCGAAGACGAGCCGCACCACGCCTTCTCGGGTCGAATCTTCGATCGGCACGTGGAAGAATGCGGAGGGACAGTGCGGGAAATCGGCGAGCGGCGCGAATATCTCGACCAGCGGCGCGCCGCGGCGGTTGCCGACCGCGACCGCGCGCTCGAGCAGCCGCACCATCTCGTCCAGGTCGGCTGGCGCCTCGGTAAGCGTCAGCGTTTTGCGCCCGTCCCCGGGTATGAGCTTTTCAAGCAGACGTTCGAAATCCGAAAGGGACATCCGTTACTCCCGCGCAGAGATGGAACTATGCCTCCCGCGCGCTTCAGTGTCCTTGCGGCATTTGCGACATTTTTCTCGAATCGGCTGGTTTTCACCGCGGCGCGACGAAGCGCCGCGGCGAATCGGACGTCAGTAGTTTCTGGCGGACGGCCCGCGATAGGCCGCCGCCGGCAGGCTCGGATCGAGCCCGGCTGTCTGGGGTTGAGACTGCTGCATCGGCGGCGCATATGCCGGCCCTGCGCTCTGCCCCGCAACCGGCGCAAGGTAGCGCGGCCCGCTCGAGTAAGCCGGCGACGCTGCGACAGGCGCGGCCTCGACATAGGTCGGCTCCTGCTCGCGGGCCGGAGCGCGGCGCCGTGCGACATGCGCCCGCCGCCGGCGAGGCTCCGCCTGCGCGACGACGACTGGCTGTTTCGAGGGACCAAGCGCGCTTTCGAGGCTGCCATCGGGAATCGAACTGGCGGCGACCGTCATGTCACGCCCGCTGCGCGCCGACACAGTAGGCGCCACGCGGCGACCAGGATCGAGCGCACGCGCCACGATCGCAGGCGAGGCGAGGGTCATGCCTTCGACGGTAGCGGCGAGATCGTCGACGGTCGCATCCTTGCGGCAGAGATGCACGCGGATCGACGCAGGCGTCGCGCCGTCGCTCGAACGCGAGCTGAAGAACGAGCTTCCGGACGACGATTGGCCGGGATTATGGATATCCTCCACCCATTGCCAGGCGAAGATGCACCGCGCGCCCCCGGCGCCGCGGCCGATCGCCAGCCCGAAAACGCCGAGCGCATTTTGCCGCGGCTGGGTAACGATGCGCATCTCGAACTTCGGATAGCGACCGATAATCTCGCGACGAATCCCGTCCTGCGACGGCGGGCCCATGTTGAGCATGCCGGAAGCGCCATTCGACGGCGACGTCATCACGGACACCTCGAGATGGTTTTCGCCGAGCGCGCCGCCGCCGCCCTCGAGAATCGCCTGCTGCGTAACGCCGTTCGGATATGTGGTTTCTCGAACCTTCGTCACAAGGCCGCCCGGCGACGGCATCTGCACCAGCATGAGCGACGCGTCGGCGCCGGCGACCGGCGTCGTCTCCGGCGTCGCGTAGTCGGCGCGGGCGACATAGCCGCTTTGTGGCTCGCTCGACGAACAGGCGCCGAGCGCGAGGAGCATCGGAAGAAGGATAACTGACTTACGCATTTTACCTGCTCCCTTGCAGGGATTGGCCCGACGTTCCGCCGAGTGTTGCGAAGGCCTTGCGCGCTTCTTCCGGTCTCTGGAGATGCAACAAGGACCATCCGCGTACCATGCGCAGCTCCGTCGTCTCGCGCGCGAGCGGCGCCCGCCGGTCGAGCGCGTCGAGCGCTGCTGCATAATTCTTTTCGTTGAAGAACTGCATGGCGCGTTGCGCGAGCGTGCCCGCGTCGGCAGCCTCCGGCAGCTGCGGCGTCAGCGGCGCCTGCGGCGTGAGTATCGCAGTCGGTTGCACCGTCGCGGGCGCGCCGTAGGCGGAAGGCGCTGCGGACGCTTGCGGTTGCGGCGCGGTCGGGACGGCAGGCACGACTGGCGTCGGCTGAACCGGCGCGGCGGGCGCTACGCCGATCGGGGTCCCGACGACGCGCACGGCAGGCGTCGACACGCTCGATTGCGTATTTGCAGCAGGCGCGGCCACCGGCACCGAGGTTGGCGCGACTTCCGGCGGCGCGCCGTTCACTCCGGCTGCAATCGAACCGCCTCCTGCGCCGGCGACCATCGCGCCGCCACCACCGCTTCCGGCCTGCATCGCAGTCTTCGGGCGATCCTTTTCGGGCAATTCTGTGGCCCATAGCGTGCCAGCCGGCGCGATCTGCGCAGCATAGGTCGGCGATGTCGGCTTGTTGATCCCATTCCAGCCCGGCAGAAGCGTAAAGCCATAGGATTCGTAGGGCATGGCGCCGACGCCGGGGACGCGGTCCGCAACGAGCGGATAGGGGCCGTGATAGGGCTCGCGCTGCAACGGTCCCTGCGGCGCGGCCTGCGCGAACTTCGCGGGCGTGCTCGCGGGCGGCGCCGCAGTCGCCGCGTAGCGCAACGGATTTTCCGGATCGATAGCGACCGGGAACAACTTGCGATCGATCTTCGGCGGCTCCGGAGCCTGCTGCCGATATCCGTAATCGCCTGCATACTGCGCATACGGCACATAGCCGGCCGCCTGCGCCGCCGTCATGTTCGGATTGAAGGGCGCTCCCGCAGGCTGCGCGACAGGATAGGAGCCGGGCACGACGTAATTGCCGATCTTCTGCTGCATCGGACGCAGTTTCTGGTTCGCCATCTCGTCGCAAGGCGTCGGCGGATGGTAATAGCCGTCGGGGAAAATGATCTCGACGACCTTGCCGAAAAGGCCGTCATATCTGTTCATCAGGTCCCAGAATATCTTGTCACGCTTCAACTTGCGTTCGGTGAGCGCATACCCGTAGACCGTCGCCTCCTTCGGGAACCAGGCGACGGCGCGCTGAAACCATTGTTCGGCGACTTCATACTGACATGAATTGTAAGCGTACCAGGCGAGCGCCTGCGCGCCCTCGCCGGATGCGACGTCCATAGTTACTTTTGCGTAGCGCGCCAGGCGTTCGGGCTCGATATACGGCGGAAATTCGAGCGTAAGATCGCGCTCGAGAATATCGATGAACAGAATGAGATTGTTGACGAGCGGTTCGCGCCACGCGTAGGCGACTTCTTCGGTCTCCCGACGCATGTCGAGTTCGCGCAGCGAATGCGCGAGCCCATGCGCGATCATGGCGTCGCCGCCGTGCTCGAGCGAAAGTTTGAACCAGTCGAGCGCGTCGCGGAACGTCTTGGTCTTGTAAAAATACCACGCGACGAGACCCGGCTGGTTCGGATCTGGCGCAGTCTTGGCGTACTCCTCGAATACCGCGAGCTCATTGGCCGGGATCTTCTCGACGCGCTCGTCGTGGAGATAGGCCGAGATGCGCGCGCGCACGATGTCGACCATGATCGGCGCGAATTCGCTGACGCCGTTGGCGTCCACGCGACCGGCGGCGATCAGCTTCTCCACGTCGTTCATCCGCAGCACCGCCATCGCCTTCTGGATGGTGGCGAGGCGCGCCGGCTGATCGGCGCCGGATTTGAGAATCGACATGTAGACGGACACCGCATCCGTCGTCTGCTTGGTTTTCGCGAAGGCTTCCGCGATCGTCCAGAGCATTTCGACGTCGGCGTCGTCTGCGTTGTAACCGTCTTTCTTGACGAAATCGACGAGGTCTTGCAGCCGCCCTTCCTTCCAGAAGGACATGATGCGCATTCGTAGTTCTTTACGACGAAGCTTCGTCGCCAGATCGTGCGACGGTTGCCAGTTCGGCTCTTCCCGCTTGCGCGCGTCGAGCGCCGCTTGCAATTCGGCGATCTTGTCGGAGGCGAACAGCTCCCAATAGACGTCTTCGTCCGGGTTGCCCGGCGGTTCGCCGTTGAACAGATCGAGCGGCGGCGTCCAGGTGGGGTAGAGCCGCACGAGGCGTTCGATCTCGACGTTGACGCGATCCATCTGGCCGAGTTGCGCATAATATCGCAATGCGGACTCGTCCGGACCTTCGCCGTCGCCGAGAATCGGCGCAGCGCGCAACGGCGCCTGCGCGACGTCGGGACGAGCGGCGATCTCCGCCGGATTCGCGGCAGGCGTCGGCGCTGGCCTCGCGGCGGGCGCGGGCGCAGCGGCCGGCGCAGCGGCGTTCGGCATATCGACGATGAAAGACTGCGCCTGCGCAAAGGCCAAGCCCGGCGCCAGAAGCGCGATGGCGACGACGCCAGCCTGCAATCTCGACTTCAGCGCAAACATGAGGGGAACCTCATTTGCGCTGCAAGATTGACGAGAATCCGCAGTGTGGCGGGATAATAGTTTTCAGGCCCGTGCGCCACGAGCGCGCCGCGATCCAGCGGCTTGCCGTCAGTCACGCAAAGCGCGAGCGCGCCGATCGCCTGATACCCTGATTCGCCGAAGCCCGAGGCTTCGCGGCCGGATGAGATGTCGACGACCGCGCGTCCGCCGAAATCCTTCGCCCATTTGGCGAAAGGATCGTAGTGAACGCGCTCGCCGATGCCGGCCCAAGCAAGATAGAGCGGGATGCGGATCGCATTGTAGCCGAACTGTGCGGGGAAGCCGTCAGCGGGACGCGCGACGCCGTTGCGCAACGAGACCCATTCCGTCGGCAGGCCGCCGACGCCGAAGTGCGATGCCTTCAAAGCGTCGAGACCGCTCTGCACGATGCCGCGCCAATCGATTTCCGGCGCGACGAGCGGCAGGCGCGCGAAGGCCGGGAACACCCAGTAGGAGAGATTGACGACGGGCCCGTCCTGACGGTCCTCCGCCGCGAAACCGGAAACCGCCGGCAGCAGCAACGCGCCGAATTTCGTCTTGTATACGACGAGCTTGCGCCCGACCTCGACTGCAATACGGCGAGCGGCGACCTTCAATGCGACGTCGCCCCAGAACTCGGACGCCTCGGTCAACGCCCAGGCGACGAGAATATCGCCGTCGGAAGCATCGTTGATGTCGGCGATCGCGGGACGGCGCGTCGGATCCCAACGCCATGCGAGCAATTGGTCATCGCGCACCATGAGATTGGCGCGCGTCCAGCCCCACAAGCGGTCGAAGGTCGCTCGGTCGTTGGCCGCGATCGCGAGCAGCATGCCGTAGCCCTGCCCCTCGCTGTGGCTGACGAGACCGTTTCCGGTGTCGACCACGCGTCCACTCTCGGTGATGAAGGCGGCCTTGTAGGCCTGCCACAGTTCGGGCGTCTTCAGCGCGCCGCCCAGCGAGAGCTGGCGCGCGTCGAGCGCGAGCGGACGCGTGTCCGGCGCCGACGGCGCTTGCGGCGCCATCATCTGCTGCTGGACGGCCGCGCCGACGGGGATGACCGGCGTGACCGTCTGCGCCGCAAGCGGTCCGGCGATCAGCGACAGGGAGAGCGCGATGAGGATACGAATTTTCATTCGATCCTCCGGCCGATGCCGCGGACGAAGAAGCTCGTCGACAAAGCCAGCATCAACGCGACGACGAGAGCCGCCGCGACGTACACCTGGCTGTTGAGCGAGAGCCAACCCGCGATAATGAGGCGCGAATTCTCGATGGTCAGCGGCTGCGTGACGATCAGGCGCTGCGCAGTCGCAGGCGCGGAGACGACCGAGCCCTCGGAAGCGTCGAGGATCGACAGGCGGCCTGCGATCTGGCGCCAGACGCGCGGGTCGACGAGGCACGGAACGGATTCTGCGAGTTCCGTCGAGTTCGGCGCGGCGATCAGAGTCCAGACGTCGTTCGCGCTGTCGCCGAGCATGCTCTGGGCGACGATGAGCGACGCGCGCGGCGTGATCGACGGCGCGGCCGCGTTGGACTTGATGGTCTCGCCGAACCAACCGACTGCGCTGTGCAGGCGGCCCATCGCCCACGTCCGGGCGTTGCCGATTTCGGTCTGCACCCAGTTGGAGATGGCGCTTTGCGCGCGCAGTTTGGAGTTCCACTCGTCATAGAGCGCGCCGGAGGCCTGTCCATTGATCTGGAGCGCGCCGACAGGCAATCCGTCGATGCCTTTTGGAGCGCTCGGATCGAACAGCGACCGGATTCGCGTGTCGCGAATGCTTGCGGTCGTATTCATGTCGGCGCGCCAGGCGGTGTTCAACGCGTGCTCGAAACCGCCCGGCGGCTTGGCCATACGGCAGGCTGCCGGAAAGTTGCGTTCGAGTACGAGCCTGTTGCGCGCCACCGTCTCGTAACGCGAAAGCGCCTCGTCCTTGACCGGCCGCGCATAGTCTCCGATGCGTCCGGCCCACGCCTTCTGGACTTCCTGCGGATCAATGCCCGTCGCCTTGAGCAACGAGGGATCGAGCATGTTGACGCCGCCGACGACCAGCACCGAGCCGGAACCCTTCTGCGGCGGCACGCCGGTGATCTCGAAATCGATCGGCCGCCCTGCCATGATGGCCATGTGCGCGGCGATCGTCGCGGCGGCCCCGATCGTCTCGCGATCGGGCGCCGGGACCAGGATCTTGGGACGGCCGCCGCCGCCGACGAAGGGGAATGCGCCTGTCGTCGTAACAGACAGATCGGGCATGCGCGCAATGCGCGCAATGCGCGGCAATTCGATCTCTGTCGAATCGAGCAGCAGGAAGCGCTTGGCGCCGGAAATGGCGGCGAGCGGATCGCATGAAGCGTCCTTCGCGATCGGCACTTGCGCTTCGATCTCGACGCGGTTGAGGCCCGGACGCATGGCGCCGAGCGGCAGCGGGATCGGATTCTTGGTGAAAACGTCGCCAGCCGATTTCGGCATCTTCAGGCTGACGGCATTGCGGCCGTTGATCGAAACGACGATCTGGGCTTCGCTCGTGAGCCCCGGCGCATAGCCGCCGGCAAGATCGACGATGGCGCGGCCATAGTCGGCTGCGTAGAAATCAGGCGGCAGGATGACATTGAACGCAGCGCGGAACAGGCGCCCGGAGAATTCTTCGCTGGCGACGCCGAGGTCGCGCAGCTTCACGCGCTGCCCGCCTTCGACGCGCAAGCCCGGAAACGCTTCGGCCGCGCGCAGACCGGCGGGTGCGCCGACCGCCTGAGCCTGCGTCTCGAATTGCGCCAGCGCTTCGCTGACCTGCGCATCGGTCGCGCCCGTAACAACGATGGTCGTGCGCATATCCTGACGCGCCGGAAGAACGAACACGCCGTGCGCGCCCGACGCGCCGACGCGCGAGAGATCGACAAGGCTCGCGATATCTTGCGTAGGCCCGACAATGAGATTGACGCCGTATTCGCCCGCAGCAGGCGGCCCGATGTCGACGACCGGTTGCTCGAAGCGGCCAGCGAGCGAAATCATCTGCACCACGCGCATGATGCGTTCGATGTTCGCAAGGTTGGTACGGCCGGGAACGACCGCGCGAATCGGCAAGGCGCCTTGCGCGTCCGGCGACAGCGCCGGCAGGTCGGCTATGCTCGTCACGCCTTCGGCGCGCGGCAGCAGCAAGCCGGTCTGCGAGGGGTCGATCTGCGTCCACAATTCATACGTCGCCTGCAGCGAGCAGTCGACGCGATGGCGCTGCTCCGCCGTGAGCCGGATCGAATTGAAGCCGGGCTTGAGCAGGTTGGGCGGAATATCGAACTCGAACGTCCGCACCGAATGCGTGGCGCGAATGTTCGTACGGCCGACGATCACGTCGTTGACGACCAGCGTCAGATAGGATGCTTCCGGCATCACCGAGATCGCCGAAAGGTAGCCGACCTGGAACTTGATGCGCTGCTGGGCCTGCGCGGCGGTTATGAACACGGGCCATTCCGACGAGGCGATTTCGCCAGCGAGCCGGAAGCCCTGGATATTGTTTGTCAGATGACGGAGCGTCACGCCCGTGTCGACATAGGCGGCAGCGGCCGGCGCCGGCGCGGGCGCGGCGAAACGGGCGGCTTCAGGCGCCTGGCTTGCGGGCGTCGTTACGGCCGCCGGCATGAAGGGCTGCGAAGGCGCGACCTGCGAATAGGCGGGCGCGGGCGGCTCGACTTTCGCCGGCGCAGGCGTCTGCGGGAGCGGCGACGGCGCGACAGCCTGCGGCGCGTACACGGGAGCCGCGGGCGCCGGCTGCGCATAGACAGGCCGAGAAGCGACGGGCGGTTGCGCGACGACGGCCGGAAACGCCGGAACAGGCGCAGCGGCGGCCGTCGACGGCTGCGCTGCAGGCGCGCTCGCGACCGGCGCGGCAGGCGTTGCCGGCAATTTCTGCGAGGGTATGGCGCGCGGAAGAGGCGACGCGGTCGGCGCCGGGTCACGAACCATATGGGTGAGATTCGACGGCGCCGTCGTAAATATCTGCGCAAGGCATGACTCTGCCGTCGCCGCCACGAGGGCGGTCGCCAGGCAAAGGATAGTCACGCTTCTACGCACGCTTTGTGTGTCTCTCTTATATTATGCTGACTGCTTCTTCGCGTCCGACTGAAACGCCGACGCAGGCTGCTTGCCTGCGGCCGCAAAGCGCCTGAGCCAAGACAGCGATGTCTTCGAAGGCCCATCGCTCGCCTTTTCGGCCTTCTTGTCCGTCTCCTTTTTCATGAGATACGAGAATGCGCGGACCGGCTCGCTGAAGCCCCACCAGATGAAACGGGCAGAGCCCGCAAACACGTTCTTGTGCTTGCGACGCGTCGCCAGGAAACGCGGCAGGGCGTCCGAATCCGCATACATGAGATCGGCGAGCACGTAATATTCGTCCGGCTCCATCGCGCCGAATTCGAAGCCGTAGACAGCCGTATCGCCGGAGCCGGACTTGTGGACGAAATTGACGGGCAGCGTCTCGTCCTTGACGATGACGCCGAGCGGATCGATCGCAAGCCGTGCGCTGGTGACGCCCGGGTCGAGCGTGGCCGCATCCATCTCCGCGGAGCACGCGATCGAGACGCCGCCCGCCGATACGTCGCGGATTTTCACACGAATATTGCTATCGCCGACGGCAAGCGTTCCTTCGCGCGAAATGTGCAGGCGCGGGTGCCGATCCGGTTGCTTGCGTTCGGCGACGGCGCCGAGCGCGGCGCCCGCGATCAGCATATTGAACAAGTTCCACAGACCGACGACGAGCATCAGATTGTCGACGCCTGGCTCGAACATGTAGCGATAGGCCGCAACGCAGCCGGCGGAGAACAGAAGGCCGTAGATCGCGAAGAACGGCCATGCGAGTTCCGACAGATGGTCTTCGTCGAGCGTCAGGCCCTTCGCCGTGACGTTGAACGTCGGCTTGCGCGGGCTCATCACGACGGAAACGATCGCCTTCGCCAGGAACACGCCCTGGATGTATTCGTACAGCTCAGACACCCACGGCCAGCGGACCCGGCCGTAGAGATAATTCTGGAGCATGACGTTCACGATCATATATGTGAGCGTATAGGCGATCGCCTCGTTGAGGTTCGACACGAAAATCTTGATGTCGAAGAAGATGTGCGTCAGCGGCGCAAACATGAAGATCATGCGCGGAACGGGAAAGAACCAGAACGTCATGCTCGACAGATACGCGACGCGCTGAATGAACTTCAGGCCCTTCTTGAAGGCCGGATTCTTCAGGATCAGGATCTGGAACATGCCCTGGCACCAGCGCGACCTCTGGCCGATGAAGGACGTGAATGTCTCGGGTTGCAGGCCAGCGATCAGCGGCTTGTCGACGTAGACGCTGTTCCAGCCTTTCGAATGCAGCTCGAAGGCCGTCTCGCAATCCTCGGTGATGGTGATGCCCGAAAACCCGCCTGTCGTCTCGAGCGCCTTGCGGCGCAGGAGAGCAGCCGAGCCGCAGAAGAACGACCCGTCCCATTTATCGAGGCCGCGCTGCGTGACGCCGTAGAACATCTCGTTTTCAGACGGCATTTCGTGGAAGGTCCGCAGGTTCTTCTCGATCGGGTCAGGATTGAGGAAGACGTGCGGCGTCTGGACGAGGAAGGTCTTCGGATCCTTGGCGAAGTAACCGATCGTCTCGCGCAGAAAGGCGCGGAAGGGCGCATGATCGGCGTCGAACACGACGACGATGTCGCCCTTCACGTGCGCCAGCGCATTGTTCATGTTGCCCGCTTTGGCGTGCTCGTTGCGCTTGCGGGTCAGGTAGATCGCGCCGAGCCTCGCACAGAGCGCCTGAAGCGAAATCCGCCTCTGGCGGGCGGCTTCGGCCTTCACGGGATCCTTGTCGTTGCACTTCTGGTCGGTGCCGCCGTCGTCCAGCAGCCAGACGTTGAGCTTGTCTGGCGGGTAATCCATCGACTTGGCCGCAGCGACCGTCGTCGCCAGAATGTATTCGTCCTCGTTGTAAGTCGGAATGAAGACGTCGACGACGGGTAGCTTGTCGTCGTCTTCACGCTCGAGGCGCGGGCGCACCAGAGGATCGGCGTTGATGACGAGACTGATCGTCAGGATCAGCACGCAATACATTTCGGCGACGAGAAGCACGAGTCCGAGCGTGAAGGCGACCGGATCGCTCGCCGGCGGCAGCGTGCTCGTCCAGCGCCAATACATGTACCGGATGATGACGAAGCTCGCGAGCGCGAGGAACATCTGGCGAGCGAGCAGGCCGCGCCCGAACGTCCAGACGGCGGCGAGGCCGGCTATGATGGTGAGCGAAAGCGCGAGCTGGCTGTGCACGCTCACCGGTTGCGTTAGGAGAATCAGGGCGCAAAGACCCGTCGCTCCCCACGCTATGGCGCGCACCCTCGCCGACATTCACGCAACTCCCTGACGCTAGGTGCTGACCTTAATGGCGACGCTTTACGCTTAGGTTAACGTAACCGAACGCTGACCTGAGTCGTGTCAGGACGGTTATTTTCGTGCATAGGACTGGTCGCCGCGCCGGCTGAAGCCCCATGCGGCGTTCGCAAGTCAGCGCTGTTGGCGCGCGCGAATCGAGCCGCGCGCTCGCTGCACGCCGCTGTCGACGCCAAACGATAGTCCAGAGCCGTTAAGATCGTCTTAACGGCGCGCGTCAGAACCCGACCCGGGCGTCGATGATGCCGTAGAGACCGGTGCCGCGCACCTTGTCGACGAGTACGCCTGCGGAAGCGCCGAGCTGCAGCGGGCCGAAAGCGGCGCCCGTAACATGGCCGCCGAGCCGCCATTGTCTGAAGAAGTCATCGCCCATGAAGATCGCTTCCGGGCCGATATAGGTCGAAGGCGCGATCGCGTATCCGGCCTTGAGGCGCGCATAATAGGCGTTATGCGCGGTCGAATAGGAGCCGACGCCCGACAGCATGGTGTATGGCGTCGGCCTGTAGTTGAAATCGACCGCGACCTTCACGCCGCTCGCCTGACCGACGGACGTATTGTTCGGATCGTACTTGTCGAGGGTATTGTTGTTGAAATCGCCGCCGCCATAGATCGCGAAAGAGGCGTTCGGGGTTACCCATTCGTAACCGATCATAACCGAGCCGTCTTCCTGCTTCCCGTTTATGCGGCCAAGCGTCGTATTGTTGTAGGCATAGGTGCCGATCACGCCGCCGATGCGCAGGCGCATGCCCGACTGATTGAAATCGGAAAACGGCGCGATCGTGCCGATCGCCGTGAAGAACTTCGAATCCTTCGTATCGGCCGTAACCGCGGCGTCTATGGCGACGCCGAATTTCGGAGCCGGCTCCGCGACGCGTATGACGGGAGCAGACTTCGTCCAGGTCGGTTCGGGGTTCTGGTCGAAGAAGGAGATATAGGAACTTTGCGGCGGCGCAGGCGCCTGCGAACCGGGCGCACCCGTATACCAATCGGTCGCGAACGCCGGCGAGCAAAACGCCGAAGCGACGACCGATAGCAACAAACGACCCGAACGCATGACGCGACGCTCCTGAGGACGGCGCTTGTAACGCCATTCCCGCTCTTGCGTCGCACAATCGGCCGCTGACGTAACGGCGGAGTTAATCGCGGCGGCAGATCGAATTTTATGTATAAAAACGCGTTAACTTCTGACCGTTACCCGACCTGCCGCGCCTGGCCCTCCCAGAGCTTCGCCCGCAGCGCCTTCTTGTCGACCTTCCCGACCGCTGTCATCGGCAGCGCCTCGACGATTTCGACACGCTTGGGCGCGTGGGCCGCGCCCTTCCTGGCTTTGACAAGCTGCGTCAGCTCCTCCGCATGCAGGCGCGCGCCGGGCCTGGCGACGACCATGGCGACGACGGCCTCGCCCCATTTGGGATCGGGCGCGCCGACGACCGCGGCGGCCGCGACGCCCGGATGCGTCGAGAGCGCATCCTCGACATCGCGCGGATAAATGTTGAAGCCGCCCGAGACGATCATGTCCTTCTTGCGGTCCAGAATATACATGTAGCCGCGCTCATCCATGCGCGCGATGTCGCCGGTGTGAAGCCATCCCGATCGAAACAGCTCGGCCGTCTGCTCCGGCCGCTTCCAGTAGCTGCCGACCGCATGGCCTGCGCGCACGCAGATTTCGCCGGCCTCTCCAGGCGCGACCTCCTCGTCCTTGTCGTCGAGAATTCGGACCGCGACGCTCGAAATCGGAAAGCCGCAAGAGGCGAACAATTCCGGCCGCGCCTTGTCGTGATCGGCCTTGCGCAGGACCGAAATCGGATAGCATTCGGTCTGCCCGTAGAGCTGCGAGAAAACCGGCCCGATCCGCTCCAGTCCCTCGATCAGGCGGGTCGGCGACATGGGCGAGGCGCCGTAGAGCAGCAGTTCCAGCGAGGAAAGGTCGGTGCGCTCGAGGTCGGGATGGTCGAGCAGCACATAGATCATGGTCGGCACGAGCAGCGTGAAATTGATTTTCTCGCGTGCAATCGTCGAAAGCGTCGCTGCCGGATCGAAACCTTTCATTAAGTATACCGTCCCGCCCTGCATGAGAGTCGGCAGGATTTTCGTGCCAGCCACATGGCTCATCGGCGCTATGACGAGATAGCGCGGCGCCATCGGCAGCTCGAAGTCAGCGAGAATCGCGGTCGAATAGCCGGCGTTTTGCGCATGGTTGCGCAAGGCGCCCTTGCTCTTCCCGGTCGTGCCGCCCGTATAGTTCAAAATCGCGATGTCGTCCGGCCGTGCGACATCCAGCGCGCGCGACGCGCCGACGTTTTCGCATACGGCGAGCAGATTGACCCCGTATTCCGCGCGCCCCAGCGTGAACACATGCTTCAAATCAGGCGTACGAGCGAAAATCTCGCCGCCGCGGACGAGAAAGCTATCGGCGTCGATCAGAACCGCCGTACACTCGCCGTCGACGATCTGCTCGACCTGATCCTCGAGCGATCCCAGCGGATGCAGCCATGTAATGCTCATCGCGCTGGCTTGCGCGGCGGCGCCCACGCACCATGCATCGGCGCGATTGGCCGTCAGAATCGCAAGCCTGTCGCCACGCCCGAGGCCCTGGCTCGCAAAGACCGCCTGCGCCCGGCCGACAAAATCGAGCGCAGCGCCGTAGGTGATCGAACGTCCGTCGCTCACGAAGGCGATCCTGTCGGGATAGCGAGCGAGCGCGCGAATGACCTGCGCGCCGACGGTCGGACCATGATGGATGACGTCGGACATCGGATTTCCTCCCCACGCCGGATCGCCTGTCGGCGTGCGGCCTTTCATGGATTGTGCGCGTTGCGCTCCGGAAAATCCACCGGCCGGCGCCTCATGTCTTCGGGCGCAGGAGCCGTTAGAACCAGTAGCCTGCGTCGTCCTCGATCAGCCGTCTCATGCGGGCGGGCGAATGGCCGGTGATGCGTGCCGTTCGAGAGCGGCAATCTGTTCTGGCGCGGTCAATTCGGTCGCGCCTTCGCGATGAAGGACATTCGACGGGCTCGCGTCTATTTCGACAGCCTTCAGACTTTGACGGACGAAATCTACGATGTCGCCCGCTCGCCTGCGCCGCCTGGCGCGCCGAAAGGCGACTGGATCGCGCCTAGCCAGAAAGCTGTCCGCGCAGAATTGCGAGGCGACGCTCGACGTCTGGCCCCAGATGACGCACGACCTTCAGGCGAACGGCATGACACGCCCGGAAAGCGCCGAAGCGCTGCAACGCATCCGCGCCGCGATCGCGCATTATGCGGAAAACGCTGCGCATTCGTCGTTCGAGCCTTGTGCGCGAACCGAAATGAAATCCGTACGCCGCACATGACCTGCGCGATCGCGATCAGGTCGACGAAACGCCATACATCCTACAGAAACCGAACCAGAGCAGCGCGAGGAGAAAGATTGCGCCATGCATCATGCGCGCGCCCGTTCGGCTTTGGGAACAAGGCCTGCCGACACCCATGCATCGAAGATTGAAAGCGCAGCCTCGGAAAAAGCCGCATCGTTGATATGCGCGTCGAGTTCGACGAACTCAATGTTCGCCGCCGCGCAAGCCCGCGCTTCATCGATAAAAGCCTGCAAGGCCGGCGCGTCATGCAAGGGTTCGCCCGGCCTGTCCCACGCCTCGACGCCCCGCAGCGGCATGATGTATGCGGTCGGGCCCTTCGCGCGCGCGAGCTTGCTGGCGATCAGCCGCGCGACCCCGCGCCGTTCATCGGCGGTCGCCGCGATCGAGGCGATCAGCCTGTTGTGGGCGTGAAAGCCGCGCGTCTCGCTCGCCTTCTCATCCGGCCGCCAGGCCGGAAAATCGATCATGTCGACCGCGCCCGGCGCAACGATCTGCGGAACCCCGCGCTTGCCGGCCGCTTCCAGTCGCGACGGCCCCGCGGTCACGACCGAGCCGGCATGGTGGTTTGCGAGCTCCTGCAAACTGAAATCCATCACCGCGACGAAACGGCCCTCGGCCGCCAGCGCCTCGAACGCCCGCCCGCCCATGCCTGTCGTATGGAAGACCGCGACCTCGTAGCCGCGCCGGTCGAGCGCCGGCAGCAGGGTCTCCATGTAGGCAAGGCAGCTCTTGCCGAGCGAGGTCATGCCCACCAGCGGCCTTTCCCCGGACGGCGGCCGCGCGAGCCGGCATGCGCCAACGACCGCGCCGGCCGCCTGCGCGAGCGCCGAGCGGCAGATGGCGTTGAGCCCGTAGAGCCCGCCAGCCCAAAGGATCGTCATGAGGTCGGGCGTGATCCGCTCGGGCGGCAGAAGGTGCGAATGGGCGACCGTCGACACCAGACATTTCGGGACGCCGAGCGGCAGCGCTGCTGCGACGTCGAGCGCAAGGTCCGTGCCCATGGTGCCGCCGAGCGCGAGCATACCGTCGATCCGCCCCTGCGCATGCAAGCGCGCAGCGATAATCGCCGCGCCCTCGGCCATAAGGGCCATCGCGCTGTTTTCGTCGCCGGAATTCTTCACGCCCTCGAGCGTAGCGCCGGCGGCCGCCGCGACCTCCTCATTGGAGATTTCCGGCGCATAGGCGCCGCCGGCGAGGACGCCGACGTCCATGAAAACGGCGGCGCCGCCCGCCTCCAGAATACAATCGCGCAGGAAGAGCAGTTCGGGCGATTTGGTGTCGGCCGTACCAATCAGAAGAACATTCGCCCGGCCGCCCATCCGCTTTCCTTTCTCGCCTTGTCGTCCCCAAGTCTATATGCTCGCCTCAAACGCGCCAGAGAGCGCCTGCAATGGGACGGGCCATGAACGAGCATTCCTCGAATTTCCTTCGCGAACACAACGCCAGGCAAGTGTGGCATCCGATGGCCCATCCTGCCGAGATGGAACAGATCCCGCCGCGCATCATCGTCTCGGCCGAAGGCGTCCGCATCACCGATCTTGACGGAAAGAGCGTGATCGACGCGGTCGGAGGATTGTGGAACGTCAATCTCGGTTATTCCTGCGACTCGATCAAACAGGCGATCGCGCGCCAGCTCGCTGAACTGCCCTTCTATTCGGCCTTCCGCGGCACGACCAATCCGCGCCTGATCGAACTCGGCCACAAATTGATCGAAGCGCTGAAGCCCGAAGGCATGAAGCGCGCGATGTTCACCTCCGGAGGTTCGGATTCCGTCGAAAGCGCGCTGCGGATCGCCCGCCAATACTGGAAGGTGCGCGGCAAATCCGACAAGGTGAAGTTCATGGCCCTGAAAAAGGGCTATCACGGCACGCATTTCGGCGGCGCTTCGGTCAATGGCAATTCGAATTTCCGCCGCGCCTACGAGCCGTTGCTGGCGGGCGTTTTTCATGCGCCCGCGCCTTACCTTTATCGCAACCCGTTCAACGAGACCGATCCCGATCGCCTGGCCGACCTCTGCCTTGCGGCGATTGACGACGAGATCAAATTCCAGGGCGCCGACACCATCGCCGCCTTCATCGGCGAACCGGTGCTGGGCGCCGGCGGCGTGATCGTCCCGCCCAAGGGCTTCTACAAGAAGCTGCGCGCCTTGCTCGAGAAGCACGACATCCTGATGATCGCCGACGAAGTCATCACCGGTTTCGGCCGCACCGGCGAATGGTTCGGCGTGCGCAACGACGGCTTCAAGCCGGATATCATGTGCATCGCCAAGGCGATCACATCGGGCTACTTCCCGCTCGGCGCCTGCGTCGTCAACGAAAAGATCGAGGAAGCCTTTATGGGCTCCGACGATCCGCTCGCCGCGATCTATCACGGCTACACCTATTCCGGCCATCCCGTCGGCTGTGCGGCGGCGATCGCCTGCCTCGACGAGACTTTTTCGCGCGATCTGCCCGGCAATGCGGCGCGCGAAGGCGACTTCCTGAAGTCTTCTTTCGAGACGCTCGCGCAAAAACAGGAGACGATCGGCGATGTGCGCGGCAGGGGCCTGATGACGGCGATCGAATTCGTCGCCGATCGCAAGACGAAAGCCCCGGCCGGCAAGAATTATATGGCGGCGATCGCCGACGCCGCTTATGACGCGGGCGCGCTCGTGCGCGTCTCCGGCGCCAACATGATGATGTCGCCGCCTCTCGTCATCGAACGTCGGGACACGCAGGCGATCGTCGATGCTGTCGCCGCCGCCGTCTCCGGCGTGAAGCTCGATCCGGCGAAATGAACGAAGGCAAACGGGGGCTTCTGCTCGACTTCGGCGGGGTGATTTCCGTCACCTTGTTCGAGCGCCATCGGACGAGCGAGCGTCTGCTCGGTCTGAAAGATGGGACATTGAACTGGCGCGGCCCGTTCGACCCGGGCAGCGATTCTCTCTGGCGCGACATGGTCGCCGGAAAGATCAGCGAGCGCGATTACTGGGCGCGTCGCGCGCATGAGACCGGCCGTCTGATCGGCGAGGACTGGGACATGCTCGCTATGATCCAGCGCACGATGGGCGACAACCCGAACCTGCACGTGCGACCGGAAGCGCTCGATCTGGTGCAGCGTGCGAAAGCCGCCGGCAAGCGCGTCGGAATCCTTTCCAACGAACTCGAGCTTTTCTACGGCGCGGACGCCATGCGACGCCTCGATATACTTCGCCTCATGGACAGAATTGTCGACGCGACTCATACGAAAATTCTCAAGCCTGACCCTCGATCCTATGCCTTCGGCTGCGAGACGCTGGGCTTGCGGCCGCAGGATATCGTCTTCGTCGACGATCAAGTCCGCAACGTCGATGGCGCGCGTAAGGCGGGGCTGACAGCGATCGCTTTCGACGTCGCGCGTCCCTCGCATTGTTTCG
Organism: Hyphomicrobiales bacterium; assembly: GCA_028868735.1. Classification (GTDB taxonomy): domain Bacteria; phylum Pseudomonadota; class Alphaproteobacteria; order Rhizobiales; family Beijerinckiaceae; genus JAJXWB01. Next base: position 31,021 of record JAGWTW010000018.1, read on the forward strand.
CCGAGGCCGCGGCGGCCCTCGGTTTGGGAGGCGCGAGACTTTGATCCGGACGCCCCCTTGTTGAGGATTGGAGAGGCGCAAAGCGACACCTGCTCGAAAGCGGATTATGCAGAGGCAAAATATCGACACGCTCCTACCGAGTCTCGCGCTGCCGCTCATCGCCGCGCCGATGTTCCTGGTCTCCGGCGTCGATCTCGTCGCTGCGGCCTGCGCAAACGGCGTGATCGGCTCGTTTCCCACCGTCAATTGCCGCACCTCGGACGAACTCGAAAACTGGCTCGCCGAGATCGCCGCCCGCAATGCGCGCGCCGCTGACGCGGCAGGCGTCGCGTCTGCGCCGTGGTGCGCAAATCTGGTGGTGCATCGATCCAACGCAAGATTGATGCAGGATCTCGCGACGCTGCTGCGCCACAAGCCCGAGATCGTCATTACCTCCGTCGGTTCGCCGGCGCCTGTGCTGAAGCCCTTGCAGGAAGCAGGCGCGCGCGTCTTCGCGGATGTGGCGACGGTTCGGCATGCCGAGCGCGCGCTCGAAGCAGGCGCGGACGGCCTTGTGCTGCTGACCGCCGGCGCAGGCGGTCAGACCGGCTGGCTCAATCCGCTCGCCTTCGTCCGCGCCGTGCGCGCTTTTTTCGACGGTCCGGTCGTCCTGGCTGGCGGAATATCCGACGGCGCCGCCCTGTTCGCAGCGCAGGCCATGGGATGCGATCTCGCCTATATGGGCACGAAGTTCATCGCGACGTCCGAGAGCATGGCGAAACCCGCTTATCGCGACATGCTGGTGGAATCCGGAGCCGACGACATATTGCTGACGCGCGCCTTCACCGGGCTCGAGACCAACATGCTGCGCGCTTCGATCGTGGCCGCGGGCCTCGATCCGTCGAACCTGCCCGCGCATGGCGCAATCGACATCGGCAAGGACATCAGCATCGAGGGGCGCGAGAACCGGCCTGCACGCTGGAAGGACATATGGAGCGCCGGACACAGCGTATCCGGCGTCGACACGGTAAAGAGCGTTTCCGACCTTGTCGCGCAGACGCGCCGCGAATATGACGCAGCGCGTGAGGCGTTTTCGGTCAGAATATCGAATACGCGCCGTCGATGAGGAACATCTCGGCGGTGTGGTACGACGACCCCGTGCTCATGATGTAGACAGCGATGGCGGCGAAATCCGAAGGTTCGCCGAAGCGGCGCATTGGAATGCGCGGCATGACATTGGCGACGAATTTTTCGTTGCCGAACAGCCCGCCTGTCATCTCCGACTTGATCCAGCCCGGCAACACGCAATGCGCGGTCACGCCGTAGCGGGCAAGCTCGACCGCCAGAGCGCGAATGATTGAATTGAGCGCGCCTTTGGTAGCTGCGTAATGCTCGTTGCGCGCTGTGCCGGAAATCGAGGCAAGGCTCGATGTCGCGACGAGCCGCCCGAAGGCGTCGCCTTTTTCCGCCCGCTCCTTCATATGGCGCGCGGCGTGTTGCATGGTCAGCACCGCGCCGTCGAGATTTGTCGCGAGCATCTCGCGCCATTCGGACTGTGGGCGGTCGACGAACGAGCGCCGGCCGCCGCCGCCGATGCCCGCATTGGCAAAACAACCGTCCACGCGCCCGTATTTCGCGACCGTTTCCTGAAACGCGCGCTCTATCGAATTCGGATCCGAAACATCGCACACGCGCGCCTCGCATTTGCCATTGGCGAGCGTTTTGAGAGCTTCGGCGTTTTTCGCTTCGTTGCGGCCCCAGATCGAGACAGCCGCGCCGGCCGCAGCCATCCCCTGCGCCATGCCCAGGCCAATGCCGCCATTGCCGCCGGTGACGATGACGACGCGGCCCGAAAGATCGAATAGCGACACGTTTTCCTCCAATGGTCCCAAGGCTCACGCTATTCTAGCGGCCAGGCGAATTCGAACAAGCGCGCGCCGCCTTTCCCGCCGTGCGCCGGGTGTGTTTTCGAACACATACGCCGGCGCGACGATCCCCTAGCGTTCGATGCGACGGAACGTTCGGATACGGACGCCGCCTCGAACCTGGGAGACCGATCATGTTCAGGAAGACTGCGATCGTTGCGGCTTTCGCGAGCGTCGCATTGATTTCGGCGGCGAACGCCGCGCCGAGCCATCGCTGGTTCGAATGTCAGTACGGCTGGCAGATGGGACCCTGCATCACGGGCGGCACGAATGGACCTAACGCCGCCTACCGGTCGAACCGGGAAGATCGGCAGACGCCGCCGGCGACGTTCGTATTGGCCGTCCATCCCGAAGGCAGCAGCTCGATCAGTGCAGGCGGCGGCGCGGGCGGTGGCGGCGGTGGTGGCGGCGGCGGCGGCCGCTGAACCCGACGACGGCAGAAAGGGACGGGTGCGCGCAGCGTCCGTCCCCTCTGCATTGCGCGCGTTTGACATTCGCCTTGCGCTTCCGTTCTCTGGCGAGATCAATCCGGGAAACGCCAGATGAGCAAATACGAACAGATCCGCGTCGAAGTCGCTGACCATGTGCAGACCATAACGCTGCACCGGCCGGACAAGCTCAACGCCTTCACGACGCAAATGATGAACGAGATGATTATGGCGTTCGATGAATCGGACGCCAACGACGATGTGCGCGTCGTCGTCGTGACTGGATCCGGCCGCGCATTTTGCGCAGGCGCGGATTTGTCCGCGGGCGCGAAGACGTTTGAACTTGCCGAGCGAAAGGACCGCAAGCAGCCGGCCACGACCGCCGACGGCAAGGTCGACTATTCCGACGACGCCGTACGCGACGGCGGCGGCCGCGTAACGCTGCGGATCTTCAAATCGCTGAAGCCGGTCATCGCAGCCATCAACGGACCTGCGGTCGGCATCGGCGCCACCATGACGCTGCCAATGGACATTCGCCTCGCTTCGACCGAAGCGCGGATGGGATTCGTTTTCTCGCGGCGCGGGATCGTGATGGAGGCGGCCTCGAGCTGGTTCCTGCCCCGGCTCGTCGGTCCGCAACAGGCTCTCGAATGGGTCTATTCGGGCCGCGTGTTCAATGCGGACGAAGCCCATCGCGGCCGACTCGTGTCGAAAGTGCTGCCGCCGGACCAGTTGCTGCCGGAAGCCTATCGGCTTGCCAAGGAGATCGTCGACAACGCCTCGCCCGTCGCCGTCGCGCTCATGCGCCAGATGGTCTGGCGCATGCTCGGCGCGGACGATCCGATGGAGGCGCACAAAATCGATTCGCGCGGCATTTTCGAGCGCGGCCGCTCCGGCGATGTGCGCGAGGGCGTTACCTCGTTCCTGGAAAAGCGCGCGCCGAGATTTCCGAACAAGGTTTCAAAGGACATGCCGCCCTATTTCCCTTGGTGGGCCGAGCGCGTATACAAATAAAGGGCGCGATCGACGCTATTGCGCCGGCGCCGCCTTGCGGCCGCCGGCGCTCGACAGCCCCATCTGCTTGGCGATCACCTGCAGCATGATCTCGTTCGCGCCGCCGCCGATCGCGGTCAGGCGGATGTCGCGCATGATGCGCGAAATCCGCGATTCCCACATGTAGCCCTGCCCACCCCAGAACTGGAGGCAGGCGTTGGGAATTTCGAGCGCGAGCTTTCCGGCGAGATATTTCGCGATCGAGGCTTTTTCCGTCACGTCGCCGCCAGCGACATAAATATCGGCCGCGCTCCACGTGATCGCGCGCAACGCCTCGACCTCGGCATGCATGGCCGCGATCCTGTGCTGGATCGTCTGCATGTCGATCAGCGGCTTTCCGAACGCCTTGCGCCCTTGCGTATATTCTACCGTTATGGCGATCGCCGTCTCCAGCATGCTCACCGCTTTCGCGGCGGCATAGAGCCGCTCCTCCTGGAACTGCTCCATTTGGTAGATAAAGCCGCGGCCTTCCTCGCCGATGCGATTGCGCACGGGCACGCGCACATTGTCGAAGAAGAGCTGCGCCGTGTCCGACGCATGGAGCCCGAGTTTTTTGAGCTTGCGCGCCACCGAAACGCCCTTCGATTTCAATGGCACGATGATCAGCGACTTGTTGCGATGCGGCTGGCCGTCCGAAGTATTGGCGAGCAGGCAGATCCAGTCGGCCTGGGTTCCGTTCGTAATCCACATTTTGGAGCCGTTGATCACGTAATCGTCGCCATCGCGCGTCGCGCGTGTGCGGATAGAGGCGACGTCGGACCCAGCGCCCTCCTCCGACACGCCGATCGCCGCCACCATCTCGCCCGAAATTGCAGGCGCGAGAAATTCGCGCCGCAAGGCATCCGACCCGTGCTTGGCGAGCGCCGGCGTCGCCATGTCCGTCTGCACGCCGAGCGCGGTCGCGACCCCGCCAGCAAGCGCGCGCCCCCATTCTTCCGCCGCAACGAGCGCGTAGGAATAGTCGAGGCCGAGACCGCCATATTCAACGGGCTTGCAGATGCCGAGGAACCCCGCTGCGCCGGCTTTCCTGAACAAGTCGTGCGCGGGAAAAATCTCGGCTTCCTCCCAGGCGTCGGCAAAAGGGTCGATTTCCGTCTCGACGAAGCGGCGCAGCGAGCGACGGAGTTCTTCATGTTCGTGCGTAAGAATCATTTGCCCACGACTGGTTGCAGACCCTTCACTTCGCCCTTGTCCCGGTTTCACGGGAGAGGGAGCTGCTATCCCGGCAAATCCAGAACCTGCTTGGCGACGATGTTTCGCTGCACTTCGCTGGAGCCGCCGTAGATCGTCGCCGGCCGCGCGAGCCAATAATGGGCGAGCGCATCGAGATGCTCGTTGCCGTAGGACGCCGGCTCGTCGATCGACCCGTTCTCCGCGGAGAGTTCGACCAGCGCTTCCGTGATCTTCTGGTAGGTCGCCGTCGCGAAAATCTTCAGGATCGAGACGTCCGGCCCGAGCGCCTCGCCGCGCCGCAGGATGTCGGCGAATCGCGAATAGGTCTCGGTGAGATCGGCGACGTCGAGCCGCAATTGCGTGAACTTGTCGCGGAAACGGTCGTCGGAAAACGCGCCGGTCGCGCGCCCGAGCATGGCGAGCCGGTTGAGCGCGACCTGCGACAGTTTCGGGCTGCCCAGAAATATTCGCTCGAAGCCGAGCAAGGCTTTCGCCATCGTCCAGCCTTCGTTGACCTTGCCGACGATATTGTCCTTGGGAACGCGCACGTTGTCGAAGAAGGTCTCGCAAAATTCCTCGTGGCCGCCGAGCGTCATGATCGGCCGGCGCGTAACTCCCGGCGTCGACAGATCGACGAGCAGGAACGAAATGCCTTCCTGCTTCTTTGCGTTCTTGTCAGTTCGCACGAGCAGGAAGATCCAGTTCGCGTCCTGCGCGAGCGTCGTCCAGGTCTTCTGGCCGTTGACGACCCAATGATCGCCGTCGAGCACGGCCTCGAGCCGGAGCGAAGCGAGGTCGGAACCCGCGTTCGGTTCGGAATAGCCCTGGCACCACACGTCTTCGCAGGCGAGAATGCGCGGCAGATATTTTGCGCGCTGCTCGTCAGACCCGTAATTGATCAAGAGCGGCCCGAGCATAACGATGCCCATGTCCGGCGCGCGCGGAACGCCCAGCGCGTCGATCTCTTCTGCATAGGCGATCTGCTTGGCGACCGACATGCCCATGCCGCCGTATTTCTTCGGCCATTGCGGCGCCAGCCAGCCGCGCTTCGACAGTTTCTGGCTCCAGGGCTTCACCTCGTGCCAGCGGATGCGGCGCGGCAGATGTCTGATCTCCGGCGGGCATTCGGTTTCGACGAAATCGCGGACCATCGCGCGGAAATCCGCGTCGCTCATTGCGTCGTAATTATCGTTCGTCGCGTTCATAGCGGCCTCATACGAGTTCGAGCGCGGGCGCGAGAGCCGCATAGCGCTTGCGATGTTGCGCCGAATTGCCGAGCCATGCGGCAAGCTTCAGCGCGCGGCGAACGTACAGCCCGATATTGTGCTCGTCCGTATAACCGATCGCGCCATGCATCTGGATCGATTCCTTGGCGATGAGCAACGCGCCGTCGGACACGCGCGACTTGCACGCCGACGCAGCCATGGCCTTCTCGCGCGAATCCGCGCCGGACGCGAGAATGCGCACGGCGCGGTCGATCGCCGAGCGGGCAAGCTCGGTCTGCACATAGAGATCGACAGCCCGATGCTGGAGCGCCTGAAACGAACCGATCGCCTTGCCGAACTGCTTGCGCTGGCGCAGGTAGTCGAGCGTCATGTCGAGCGACGTTTTCATACAACCCAGCATTTCCGCGCAGGCGGCGACGCGCGTCTCGTCGAGCGCCGCGTCGAGCGCAGCTTCGCCCGCTGCGGGCGAGGCGACGACATGGGCGGCCGGAATTTCGGCATTCGCCAGCCGCAGGCGTCCGCAGGACGTGCCGTCGGTGAACCAGCGTGTCTCGAGCGTCAGCCCATTGGCGTCCGCCGGCGCATAGAACAGGCCCACCCCCTCTTTCGCGCGCGCTGCAATCAAGAACCCGTCGGCGGCGGCCGCCGCGTGGATGAAATCCTTCTCGCCGCTCAGCCGCCAGCTGTCGCCGCTGCGCTCGGCGCGGGCCACGCATTCGCCCGCCGCCATCTGTCCGGCGCGCTCCTGCCAGGCGGCGGCGACGATCTGCGACCCGTCGCAGAGCGTCGGCAGCAGATCTTTCTTCGCATCGTCGTTGTCGCCGTCGCCGATTGCGCGCACGACCAGAACGCCGACGGCAGAGAGCGGCTCGGGCCCGATGCCGCGCCCGGTTTCCGAAAGCAGGGCGACCGCGTCGGACAATCCGAGGCCAGCCCCGCCGAACTGTTCGGACGCGCGCAAGCCGACCCATCCGAGTTCGGCCATTTCCCTCCAGCGCGCGCGATCGAAGCCCGGCGCCTTGTGCCGCCAGCCGCGGACGCTCGCTGCAATATCCGTACGGCCGATATAATCGGCGGCGGAATCGCGCAGCATTCGCTGGATTTCATCAGCCTCGCTCACGTCTGCTCCTTTTTATTTTGCGCGCCTCAGCGTCGGCCTTTCACGCCAATCGACGCAACGACTTTCTTCGCAATGTCGACCAGTCGCGGCCCGTAAACTTCCTCGATGTCGCGCGCTTTCAGCAAATAGGCCGGGCCGCCGCAATTCAAAGCGTAGAGGCCCGCGCCGTTCGGCAGCGCCAGCGCGGCGCCGGCGCCGTTCACATCCTTGCGCCAGTCGCCGATGCCCAGGCAAAAGCCTCGCTTCTCGATATCCTTGATCGCCCTGTCGATCGCCTTGACGAGCGCGCCCTTCTCCTCAGGATATTTGCGCATGATCTGGTCCATCAAGGGCGCGCGCTCGCGCTCCGGGAGCGCGGCGAGGTAGGCGCGGCCCATGGCCGACGTCGCAAGCGGAATGCGCGAACCTGCGGCGACACGGAGCGCGACGATGTTTTGGCCCTCGCAATTTTCGACATAGAGCATGTTGAGCCGGTCGCGCGCGCCGAGGCCGACGCTCGCGCCGCATTCATCGGCGAGATCCTGCATCAACGGCCGCGCCACGCGCCGCACGTCGAGATTGGCGAGCGCGACATAACCCAGAGCCAGCACGCCGCCGCCGAGCGAATAGACTCCAAGCTTGCGGTCGTAATTGAGATAGCCGAGCTGCGTCAGCGTGTAGGTCAGACGCGAAATCGTCGGCTTCGGCAAGCCTGTGCGCCTGGCGATCTCCTGATTGCCGAGCGGCCCGTCCTCCGCGCGGAAAATGCGCAGCACATCGAGCCCGCGGCCGAGCGCAGTCACGAACTGCCGGTCGTTCGGGCGCATTCTGTCGGGCTTTTCTGCGGGACTGTCCATGCGCAAACCTCTGGGCCGGACTTCTAACCTCTGTTTCGCACAAAGATCAAGATGTTTCGCAGGATGAAATTCGGGCGCGACCGGCCTTGATGACGTCGGCAGGCGGTGTAGGCTCGCTGCCACACGAACGACGAGGAAACACGCCCGATGGCGATCGACTACGACAAGCTGATGAACTGGCCTCTGCCCGAAATCCGTCAAACGCTGACGCACAAGGACACGATGCTCTACGCGCTGGGCCTCGGTCTCGGCGCCGACCCGATGGACGAAAAGCAATTGCGTTTCGTCTACGAGAAGGATTTGCAGGCGCTCCCGACCATGGCCGTCGTGCTCGCCCCGCTCGGCTTCTGGATGAAAAATCCCGAAGTCGGCGTCGACTGGAAGAAATTGCTGCACGGCGAACAAGGCATCGAACTCCACCGGCCCGTGCCGGCCGAAGGCGAGATCGTCGGGACATCGCGCATCGCCTCGATCGTCGACAAGGGCAAGGACAAGGGCGCCATCGCTTTCATCGAGCGAACGATTTCGGACGGCAGGACCGGCGAAAAAATCGCCACGCTCAAATCTGCGAGCTTCCTGCGCGGCGACGGCGGGTTCGGCGGACCGTCGGGTCCGACCCCCGAACCGCATGCGCTGCCGACGCGCGCGCCGGATACGGTCTTCGATCAAAAAACATTGCCGCAGGCGGCGCTGATCTATCGCCTGTCCGGCGACTACAATCCGCTGCACGCGGACCCGGAAGTCGCGACCCACGCCGGCTTTCGCCAGCCGATCCTGCACGGGCTCTGCTCGCTCGGAACGGCCGGCCACGCGATCCTGCGCACGATCTGCGACTACGATCCGCGGCGGTTGAAGTCGCTGAAGCTGCGCTTCTCCTCGCCGGTCTATCCCGGCGAGACGATCCGCACGGAAATGTGGGTCGACGGGAAGGACGTCTCGTTCCGCGCGCGCGTGGTCGAACGCGACGTCGTCGTTCTCAACAACGGACTGGCGACGGTGGCGTGACGGCCCTCGCCGCACATGCGGACCGAGGCTCGAAACGGCGCGTTATTTCACCGAGAGCAATTCGACGTCAAAAATCAGGTCGGCGTTCGGCGGAATGACGCCGCCGGCGCCCCGTGCGCCATAGCCGTAGTCCGAGCGGATTTTCAGGAGATAATGCCCGCCGACTTTCATCTGGGCGACACCCTCGTCCCAACCGCGGATCACTTGGCCTGTACCGATCCTGAATTCGAAGGGCTTGCCCCGGTCGCGCGAGGAATCGAACTTGCTGCCGTCCGCGGCGAGCTTGCCGGTGTAGTGCATGACGCAGATCTGGCCCGGCTGCGGCGCAGGCCCCGTGCCTGCCTTGATGGTTTCGACCACGAAGCCGCTCGTCATGGCGGCCTGCGCATTGGCGGGAATTGCAGTCACAGCGAGACCTCCGAGCATGCCGAGGGCGGCAAGAAAATTGTTCACGATTGCTTCTCCGAAGCGACGACCTGGGCGTTCTGGATTACACCAGGTTGGCCCGGCGACAAACACCGTTCGCAAGCCGTCACGGCGAGGCGAAATATATAGCCGCGCAAAACAGCGCGATCGTTGCGCCCGCGAATGCGCCATTCCATCGCAGCGTGATCGTCTCGGACGGCACTTTCACGATATTGGAGAGCAGAACCATCGAACCGTTGAGCGGCGACAGGCCGTTGCTGAGCGACCAGGCGCCCGCGGACAAGATGACGAGCTTCAGCGGCGACAGCCCCTCGACCGGCGAATGAGCGAGCGCGCCGAGCAGCAGAGTGAGCGTGATCATCGGATTGAGGCCGATCATGCCGAGCCCCGCGACTGCGAGAACGATCACGACGGAAAGGAGCTGCGTCGACAGATGCAAGCCGGCGAGCGCCGCCTGGACGGCGTCGGGCGGCAGCAGGGCCGGGATCATCGCGCCCAGAAACCCAGAGGTGGCGAAGAGCGTAACTTCATTGGCGTAGCTCGGAAAGGCAATCGCGGATCGCTCGGCGAGAGCGCGCGCGGCCTCGACGGCTGCGCCGAGCGCACCGAGCCGAAGATTCTGCAGGATGAGCCAGCCGAGCGCGAAGGCCGGCACCACGACCAGCACATGCGTGACGAACGGTATTTTCGTGACACGCTCCAACGCGAGCGCGATCAGCGTGATCGCCGCGATCTGCACAAGCATTGCAAGCGCCGCCGTCCAGCCCAGCGGATCGCGTTCTGGCTTCGTTGCGACGCCGCGCGGATATTGCAGATAGTCGAACAGCCAGCCGAGCGTCAGGTAGACCGCCGTCAGACCGAGCCCATAGGGCGCGTACTCGTTCCAGTGTGCGCCGGGCGTCAGCGAAAACAGCATCGCCATGGTGATTGACAGTGGACACCACATGGGCATGGCGGCAAAGCCGCGCATGACGGCGAGCGTCATGCGCCGCTCGCGGATCGCGAGCCGGCGCGCATCGCCATCGGCCGATTCGAGCGTGTTCTCCTGCTTGAGCATCCCCGCGAGCAGCGCGAGGCCGCCCATGTTGAGCAGGATGCCGAAGATATGGCCGCCGAAAGTAAGCGCCACATAACGGCGCGCCGGCGGTTGATCCACGAGATAACGCCCGGCGCGCGCGACCATCGGCGAACTGCCGGCCGCATCGCGCAGAAAGCCGAGTGCGGCGAGGAAGGCCGGATAAAAGCAGGCCCGCACCAGACCGTCGAGAATCGGCCATGCCGACCGCGTGACGAGCGCCGCCCAGATCGCCACGATCGCCGACACAAGCACCAGCGCGCGCGCGTTGCCGCGCAAGCGCGGCCATTCCAGCACGATATAGGCGACGAGCATGGGCGCCGCGACATAGCCGGCCGCCGCCCAGCCGAAATAGGCGCGCAAAATCACGCCGGCCAGCACGAGGGCCAGCAGCGCCGCATCTTCGCCCCGCGCCCTTTCGAAGAGGCTCGACTCCATCGGCACTGATTAGCAGCCGCGCGCGGCGCGGAACAGTTGCGAAATCGCATTTCGCCATGCGATTGTCGGGCGTCTGATGCAAATGCCGGAACCGATGTGAAATCCCCGAAGCGATTGTCTCCCGCCGCCGCCCTCTCGATGCTCGCGCCCGACATGCGCGTATTCGTTCATGCAGGACCGTCGGAATGCACGACGTTCATCGACGCGATCCGCAGCGACCCCGAGCGCGCGCGTGGCGTCGATTTCTGGGGCGTGTTCATCCCTGGCGTAAACACGACCGACTATTGCGCGCTCGCGCCGGATGCGCGCGTCACGTCGACATTCGTGACGCCGGCTTTGTCCAGGAGCTTCGCGGCCGGTCGCGTGAAATTCCTGCCGAAAGCCTATTCGGGCTTTGCCCGCGTGCTCGCGGCGACGCCGCTCGATCTCGCCATATTGCGCCTTTCTCCGCCGGAACCGGACGGACGCATGTCGTTCGGCATCAATCAGGATTATGCGCCGATCGCGGCGCGCACGGCAAAGAAGATCCTGGCTTTCGTCGACCATGCGATGCCCCGCGTGACGGGCGAGCCCGGCCTGCGCGAAGAGGATTGCGACGCGCTCGTCGAGATCGACGAGAAGCTCATGCCGTGCCCTGCCGCTGCGCCCGGCGGGACGTTGGCGAAGGTCGGCGCGACGGCTGCGACGCTCATCCGGGATGGCGACACCATCCAGATCGGCATTGGCAAGGTTCAATCGGCCGTGCTCGCCAATCTGTTCGATCGGCGCGATCTCGGCCTTCATTCCGGCATGATCGACGACGCAATCGCCGCGCTGGCTGAGAAAGGCGTCCTGAACAATTCGAAAAAGTCTGCCGATCGCGGACTTTCGGTAACAGGCATGGCGATCGGTACGCAGGCGGCCTGGGATTACTCGACGCATGCGAACCTGCGCTATCGCTCCGCCGACTACACACATGCGGCGGCCGCTATCGCCGCGCAGGACAATTTCGTCGCTATCAACAGCGCGATCGAGGTCGACCTGTTCGGCCAGTGCAACGCCGAGACTCTCGGTGGGCGGCAGATAAGCGGCGCTGGAGGATTTCACGATTTCCAGCGCGGCGCATGGGGCTCGAAGGGCGGCCGTTCGATCGTCGCCCTGCCGGCGACGGCAGGCGGCGCGAGCCGAATCGTCGCCCGGCTCGGCGCGCCGGCCATCGTGACCGGCCCGCGCAACGACGCCGATTATATCATAACCGAATACGGCATAGCCGCCCTGCGCGATCTCGATCTGGACGCGCGCGCGGAAGCCATGATGATGATAGCTGCGCCGGAATACCGCAGCGCTCTCGCCGAAGCCTGGCGCGAGTTGCGCGCCGCTTTCTAGAACAGAACGAGAGAAGACATGACGGGAGAACATATCGACGGCATCGTTTCCGGCGATCGCCGCGTGAGCAAGGCGGCGCTCGAGGAGCGCGCCGCGCGCGTGGCGGCAGGATTCACGCATATCGGCGTCGGCGCCGGCGATTCCGTCGCATTGTTCCTGCGCAACGACTTCGCATTTTTCGAAGCCTCCATCGCCGCGCAGCGTCTCGGCGCCTACGCCGTGCCGATCAACTGGCATTTCAAGGCCGAGGAAGTCGAATACATCCTCGGCGATTGCGGCGCGAAAGTGCTCGTCGTTCACGCCGATCTCTTACCCTCGGTCGCGCATGTCGTCCCGCCGCACGTCCACGTCTTCGTCGTCGAGACGCCGCCGGAAATTGCGGAAGCCTATGGCGTGCCGCCGCAAGCGCGCGTCGTTCCCGCCGAAGCGCAGCACTGGGACGCGTGGGTCGCCGCGCAAACGCCCGCAACCAATCTGCCGCCGCCGGCGACCGACAGCATGATCTACACGTCCGGCACGACCGGAAGTCCCAAGGCGGTGCGCAGATATCCGGCGACGCCGGCGCAACGGGAAAAGGGCCTGTACATTCGCCAGACCGTGTACGGTTTCGAGCCGGACATGGTCGCTGCAGTTCCCGGTCCGCTCTATCATTCCGCCCCGAATTCCTTTGGTCTGCGCGCCGCCCAGATGGGCAGGGGCGTCGTGCTGCTGCCGAGATTCGATCCGGAGGGGATGCTTCAGGCCATCGAAACCCATCGCATCACGCACATGTTCATGGTGCCGACCATGTTCGTGCGCCTGCTGAAGCTTCCGAAAGATGTACGCGAAAAATACGACGTCTCCTCGTTGCGCTTCATCATCCATGCCGCCGCGCCCTGCCCGCCCGAAGCCAAACGCGGCATGATCGAATGGTGGGGGCCGATCATCCACGAATTCTACGGCTCGACTGAATCGAGCGCGGTGACGCTCGCGACATCGGAAGACGCGCTCAGAAAGCCAGGCACCGTCGGCCGTCCGGTCGAGGGCGCGAAGATCATCATCGTCGACGACAATGGAAACGAAGCGCCGGCCGGCGTGCAGGGCGAGATATTCACGCGCATCGAGGGCATGGCCGATTTCACTTATTTCAACAAGCCGGAGAAGCGCGCCGAGATCGACCGCAACGGGCTCATCACGTCGGGCGACGTCGGCTATCTGGACGAAGACGGCTATCTCTTCATCTGCGACCGCAAGCGCGACATGGTGATCTCGGGCGGCGTCAACATCTATCCGGCCGAGATCGAATCCGT
>JAGWTW010000134.1 GCA_028868735.1 Hyphomicrobiales bacterium
GGCGACCTTCTCGGCCCATTCGGTCGTGCAGTGATTGTCGATCACCTTCTTCTGCGCCGGCGACATCGAATCATAGAGCGCCTTGTTCATCGAATAAGTGAAGACGGTCGTGTAGAGCGGGACATCCATGTCGTATTTCGTCACCTTGTCGATGCCGAACAGAAAGACCGAGCCCCAGGGGAAGGTGATGGCGTCAGCGACGCCGCGCTCGAGCGCGTCGCGCGATTCGGGCGCGGACGCCTGCACGTTGGTGCCGCCCAGCATTTTCACCATTTGCCCGATCGTCGACTGCGCCGGGCGGATCTTCATGCCCTTGATGTCGTCGGGGACCACGATCTTTTTCGTGCGCGAGTGGAACGTGCCGGGATCGTGAATGAAGCCGAAGCAATAGTGCGTATCCTTCATCTCGGTCGCCGCATATTGGCGATACCAGGCGTCGAAGGCCTGCGTGCCCTTGTGGCCGTCGCCGAAAATGAATGGAATTTGCCCGAGCGACACAATCGGGAAGCGACCGGGCTGATAGCCGGGATTGACGTAGGTGACGTCGGCGATGCCGTCGCGCGCCATGTCGTAATGGTCGAAGGCCTTGCCGAGCTGCTCGGAGGGGAAAAGCGTCGCCTTGATCGTGCCGCCGGATTCCTTCTCGATATCGTCGGCCCATATTTTGGTGGCGGGCACGAGCGGATGCTGCGCGGGCACCCAGAACGATATTTTCAGGTTGATCTGTTTGTCCTGCGCCAGAGCCGCGCCGGACGTGAGCGCCGCGCACAGGCCGAGGGCCGTCGCCAGTTTCCGCATGTATTTCTCCCCTAGAACCGCTGCGCGATCCGTATGTTCGGACCTTGCGCGCCGATATTCCGTCGAGACGCCCGCACTCGCAAGAGCTTGGCGTCACGATGTTCGTTTAACATGTTAATTTATCGCGCGCCAGCCGGGTCGGCTTTTTGCGGAAAGACGCGCGACCACATGTGCGAGCCGGTCAGCCGGAACGAAAACGCTACGGTGACGAGGATGACGATCCAGGCGACCACGGCGTGCGGGCTGCCGCTCGGCAACCCGTAGAAGGCGACGACGTCGCTCGCGCCGGGGATCGACAGGGCGCCCGCCGTCATGAGCGCGCCGCCGAAAAACTCGAAGGGAATGCGCCGCGGGCGCGCGAGGGACAGATGAAACCTGCCGGTCGCGATCGACACGCCGATCGCGCCGACGAACAACCCGGCCAACGCGACGACGACCGGTTCATGCATCGTTCCTTCGCGCGCGACCGCACTCGCCGCATCCATGAGGCTCGTTTGACCGCGCAGCGAATAGAGCAGCGCCGCGAATCCTCCGAGCAGGATCGTCTCGACCGTGCGCTCGAGCTTTTCCTCGCCGCGCAGCAGCATGGCGAGCGCAACCAGCGCGACGAGGACGACTATTCCGACCCAGTAGAGTTCGACGCCCGGAAACCATGCGGGCTGCGCGCCCATGGCCGGCGCGCGCGGCGTTACCAAAACGGCCAGCGCGCCGCCGGCGAATGTCGCCAGGGCGCCGATGTCGCCGTGTGCGAGGCGGCCCATCGTGCCGATCGTGCAGGCGCCGTTGAGCCGCGCGCCGATCGCAAACAGGATTGCGCCGACGACCGTCGTCACGCCCGGCAAGAGCCATGGCGCGGGGTCGCGCATGCCGAGGCGGCCGGTGACCGAAAACACCACAGTCGCCGCCGCGACGGTCAGCAGCACGTTGACGAGCGGATGGTAACGCCCCTCGGAGACGGCGTGCGCGGCGCGCATGAAACACATGTTGGCGCGCGACAGGGCCATGCCCGTGGCGAGCGCGAGACCGAGGGTGATCCAGAGATGGGCAGTCATGGCGCAGCCCCGAAACTGACTTGCGCTGCAATGTAGGCGTCAGGCGCCGCGCGCGCCAGAAATCCTGCCCCTTCGGTCTCGATCACGAATTCGCGCGTGAAGGCCTGCGTCACCGCACGGTGTTCGACAGGCCGCCATCCACCATGATCTCGGCGCCCGTCACGTATTTCGCCTCGTCGGAGGCGAGGTAGAGCGCGGCCCAGGCGACGTCCCATGCGTCGCCCATGCGGTTCATCGGCGGTTTGGAATGGCGTTTGGCGATCAGCGCCTCCGCGTCGCCGCCCGCCTGCTGGCCGGCGAGCCGCGCGGTGACGAGCGGGGTGAACATGAGGCCGGGTATGACCGTGTTGATGCGGACGTTCTGCGGCGCATAACGGACCGAGGCGACCTTGGAATATTGCTGAAGCGCGGCCTTGGAGGCGGCATAGGCCGCAAGATCGTGGCCGAGATGCCGGACGCCGGCGATCGAGGAAATGTTGACGATCGCGCCGCCGCCCTGCTTCGCCATGCGCGGCGCGAGAATGCGCGTGGAATTGTGAACGTAATCCACGTTGAAGCGGAACTGCGCGTCCCATTGCTCCGGGGTGATCTCTTCGGGGCCGCCGGGAATCGAGCCGCCGACATTGTTGATGAGAATGTCGATCCGCCCGAGCCGTCGCTCGGCGTCGTCGATGATGCGCGCGAGGTCGGCGGCGTCCGTCACGTCGCCGGCGAACGCGGCCATCTGCCGGCCTTCGGCGGCGACGAGCCGCGCCGTTTCTTCGGCCGCGGCGAGATTCAGATCGACGCCGACGATGTCGGCCCCTTCGCGCGCGAAAAGGACCGCCATGGCGCGCCCGTTGCCGATTCCCTCGCCGACCGAACCAGCGCCCAGAAGCAGCGTCTTCTTGCCCGACAGCCGTCCCGCCATGTCCCAACTCCTGCAACCGCGGCAATTTGACCGCATCGAACCGACATTTTACATGTTATCTAATTTCCCGAGAGGCCGCCATGCAGGATCCACAGAGGCTCGCGACCTTCCGCCGCGCGGATGGCGCCACAAGCTATGGTCTCGTCCGTGGCGACGGTCTCGTCGATCTCGGCGCCCGTTTCGACTGGCCCGGTCTTCGCGAAGCGATCGCGGAGGGGGGCGTGCGGCGCCTCGTCGAAACCGGGCTGAAGCATGCGCCGGACCTCGCGCTGGGAAGCGTGGCCCTTCAACCGCCGATCCCCGCGCCGGAAAAGATCATCTGCATCGGCGTGAACTATCCGGATCGCAACGAGGAGTACAAGGACGGACAGGCGGCGCCGAAATATCCGTCGATGTTCATCCGCTTTCCGCGATCGTTCGTGGGGCACAATGCGCCGCTGGTGCGGCCGAAGGCGTCCGCGCAGCTCGATTACGAGGGCGAGGTCGTGATCGTGATCGGCAGGGGCGGCCGACACATCGCCGAGCGCGACGCGCTCTCGCACATCGCGGCGCTGTCGCTCTGCAACGAGGGCACGATCCGCGACTGGGTTCGGCACGCGAAATTCAACGTCACGCAAGGCAAGAATTTCGATTCGACCGGCGCGCTCGGACCATGGATCGTCCCGTACGACGACGAAAGCCAGATCGCCGACATAAGGCTGACGACGAAGGTGAACGGCGAACTCCGGCAGGACGACCGCACGAGCCGCATGATCTTCGGTTTCCGCTATCTCATCGCCTATATCTCGACCTTCACGACGCTCGTTCCCGGCGACGTCATCGTCACGGGCACGCCGACCGGCGCGGGGGCGCGCTTCGATCCGCCGAAATTTCTCGTTCCCGGCGACGTGATCGAGGTTTCCGCCGACGGCATCGGCACGCTGACGAACGGCGTGATCGACGAGGGCTGACCGCCATGATGACGAACGACGAAATCGCCGACGCTGCCCGCAGGCTCGACGAGGCCGAGCGAACGCGAAGGCAGATACCCCTGCTCTCGCTGCAATATCCCGCCATGAACATGGCCGACGCCTATGCCGTGCAGCGGGCATGGATCGAGCTGAAGATTGCGGCCGGCCGCAGGATCCGGGGCCACAAGATCGGCCTGACGTCGAAGGCGATGCAATCGGCGCTCAATATCGACATTCCCGATTCCGGCGTGCTGCTGGACGACATGTTCTTCGCTGACGGCGCGTCGATTGCGACGGACAAATTCATCGGCCTGCGGATCGAAGCGGAAGTCGCGTTCGTGCTGAAGTCGCCTCTGCGGGGGCCGCATTGCACGATGTTCGATGTACTCAACGCGACGGACTTCGTCGTGCCGGCGCTCGAAATTCTCGACACGCGCATCCTGCGCGTCGATCCGCAGACGAAGAAGACACGCAATGTCTGCGACACGATCGCCGACAACGCCGCCAATTGCGGAATCGTGATGGGCGGCCGGCCGATCCGGCCCGACGATTGCGACCTGCGCTGGATCGGCGCGATCGTCTCGAAGAACGGCGCCGTCGAGGAGACGGGCCTTGCCGCCGGCGTTCTCAATCATCCGGCCAACGGCGTCGCCTGGCTCGCCAATCGCATGGCGGCGCATGGGGGCGCGCTTGCGGCCGGCGAAGTCGTTTTGGCCGGATCGTTCATACGCCCGATCGAGGCCGGAAAGGGCGACACGTTCGTCGCCGACTACGGGCCGTTCGGCTCGGTCAGCTGCCATTTCTCATGAGCGACGTCGAGACGCGCTCGCCGGTCCGCATCCGGCATTTCACGCGTTCGCTGCCGATGTCGCTGCTGCGCGCGCGTGAAGCGGTCATGCGTCATTTTCGTCCTGAATTGCGCCGCTACGGACTCACGGAACAGCAATGGCGCGTGTTGCGCGCGCTGATGACGCAACCGGGTATGGAAGTCGCCGAACTCGCCGAATCCACGTTTCTGCTCGGTCCGAGCCTCTCGCGAATCCTGCGCGACCTCGAGGGCATGGGCTATATCGCGCGCCGTCTCGACGAAGCCGATCATCGACGCAGCATCATTTCGCTGTCGCCCGACGGCGCGGCCTTGATCGAGCGGGTGTCGCCGGATTCCGAAGCGATCTACGCGGAAATCACGCGCAGGTTCGGCGCGCAGCGTCTGACCGATCTGCAGACGATGCTGCGCGAACTCGAAGCCCTGCTGGCCGACGGGCCGCTGATCGACGGCAAGCCCGAAAAGTAACGCGGGTCAGCCCTGCGCGCTTTCCAGCACCTTCTCGAAATCGTTCGCCTTGCCGCGCATGCGGGTTGCGAACGAGTCGAGGTCCTGCGCGAGCCTGACGACCGAATCCACGCTGTCGTTGACGTCGCCGACCGCCTTGCCGACCGAACCGACGTGCTCGGACATGGACTTCGTTCCTTCCGCGGCGGATCGTGTCGAACGAACGATCTCCTGCGTCGAGGCGCCCTGCTCGTGCACGGCCGAGGCGATGATGGCGGAGATGCGTTCGACCGCGGCGATCTTGTCCTTGATCGCCTCGATCGCATCGACGGACTGATCGGTGGCCGACTGCATATCGGCGATCTGCGCGGCGATATCTTCGGTCGCCTTGGCGGTGCGGGTCGCCAGCGTTTTCACTTCCTGCGCGACGACCGCGAAGCCGCGGCCGGCCTCGCCGGCGCGCGCCGCCTCGATGGTGGCGTTGAGCGCGAGCAGGTTTGTCTGCGCGGCGATGCGCGAGATGAGTTCGACGACGTCGCCAACGCGCGAGGCCGCTGCGGCCAGGCGCGAAATGCCCGCGCTCGATTTTTCCGTCTGCGCGACGGCTTCGCGGACGACGCCGGTCGAATCGACGACCTGGCGGCTGATTTCCTCGATCGCGTCGAGCAATTGTTCGGCGGCGCCGGCGACGGCAGACACGTTCTGCGCGGCCTCGGTGGCCGAATCGCGAGCCGATTCGCCGCCTTCGTTGGCGTGGCGGACGGCGGCCTTCATGGTTTCGGTGTCCTCCGACATCTGGCGCGT
This sequence comes from Hyphomicrobiales bacterium, assembly GCA_028868735.1. Taxonomy (GTDB): domain Bacteria; phylum Pseudomonadota; class Alphaproteobacteria; order Rhizobiales; family Beijerinckiaceae; genus JAJXWB01. The sequence continues at coordinate 5,788 of JAGWTW010000134.1, forward strand.
CATGGCGCCGAGCCCGTCCATCAGCCGGGTCAATTCGCCGAAATACTGCTCGGTGCCTTCGCGGATCGCGGCATCCCGCATCAGGCGCGCCTCGCGGTCGTCGCGGGCCTTGATCTCTTCGACCAGCGCCACGTTCCTGCGGACGCCGGCGCGAAGGGCGACCAGGCTGCGGGCGATGGCGCCGATCTCGTCCTCGCGGGTTTCGGCTTCGATCTCGATATCGGTATTGCCGCTGGCCAATTCCTCCATCTGCTGGGCGATCCGGGCCAGCGGGCGGCTGACCGTCCTGTTGATGACGGGGATCATGACGATGAGGATGACGCCGCAAATCAGGGCTGCGCCGATCAGCAGGTTGAACTGATATTGCTCGGCCGCCCCCTGGAAGGCGGCAAGGGCGGGCGAGGCGGCGCTCGTCGATGCGGCCTGCTGCGCAAGGCTCGTCAGGTCGCCGGCGCCCTTGTAGGCATAGAAGCCGAAGACTGCGATCACCAGGAAAAAAACGGCCTGACGGAAGATCAGGCTGGCGCCGATCGATACCTTTTGCATCCCCGCACCCTTTTCATACGCGTTCGGGGTATAGCGGGCCAATGTTGGCGAACCGTTAACTTTGAACCCTGCGGGCCGCTGTTTGTGCGGCCGACACGATCGGATAAACCTCTGGCCCAACCTCTCCCGAAGGATTTCCCATGACAAGACTGACGGTCGCCGTTCAGATGGACCCCATCGAGCGAATCCGGATCGCCGGCGATTCGACCTTCGCGCTGCTTCTCGAGGCCCAGGCGCGCGGTCATGAAATCCTGTACTACACGCCCGACCGGCTTTCGCTCGTCGGCGAGCGCGCGGTCGCGATCGGACAGCCGATCGAGGTCCGCGACGTCGCGGGCGATCATTTCACGCTCGGCGAGCCGCGCCGGATCGATCTCGAGCGCTGCGACGTGGTGCTGCTGCGGCAGGACCCGCCCTTCGACCTCGCCTATATCGGCACCACCCACATTCTCGAGCGCATCCACCCCCGGACGCTCGTCGTCAACGACCCGGCCGCCGTGCGCAACGCGCCCGAAAAGCTGTTCGTGATGGATTTTCAGGACCTGATGCCGCCGACCCTCATCACGCGGGAACGGGAATTGATCGAGGACTTCCGGAAGGCGCACGGCGAGATCGTGATGAAGCCGCTCTATGGGTTCGGCGGCGGAGGCGTCTTCAAAGTCGCGCCGGTCGACCCGAATTTCGGCTCCCTGTTCGACATGTTTTCGACCATGTCCAGGGAGCCCTGGGTCTGCCAGAAATTCCTGCCGCGCGTCAGCGAAGGGGACAAGAGGATCATCCTGGTGGACGGAGAGGCGCTCGGCGCCGTCAACCGGGTGCCCGCCGCCAACGACATCCGCTCCAACATGGTGCGTGGGGGGGCCGCGGCCGAGACAGAGCTGACCCCCCGCGAGCGCGAAATCTGCGCGCGGCTCGGACCGGAATTGAAGAAGCGGGGTTTGATCTTCGTCGGGATCGACGTGATCGACGGCAATCTGACGGAAATAAACGTAACGTCGCCGACCGGCCTGAGGGCTATCCAGCGGCTGGGCGGACCCAACCTGGCGGCAGCGATCTGGGACGCGATCGAGCGCCGACGGGGTGGGGCCTGAGCCGGCGCCGGCGCGACGTATGTGCTAGAAGGGACGGATGGAGCAACGCATCATTCCCGCCGGCCGGGCGCGCGCAGCCGGCAATTCCAGCGCCGTCGGCGCGCCGCTCGACCGGGCTGCGCTCTCCGAAAGAATTGCGGCGCTGCGCGAGGAGATCCGCGACGACGCCGAGTTTCGCAAAGCCGTGGTCGAGCTGTTCCAGCAAGCCCTGACCGACGGCCATGCGCGGGCGAAGATCATTCTGGAGACGGTCGGGCGCGGCATGGCCTGCGCCGGATTTCTCAGCGAACTCGAAGACGAACTGATCCGCGCGATCTACGAATTCGTCACGCGTTACATCTATCCAGCTCAAAACCCGTCCAGCGCCGAGCGCATGGCCGTCTGCGCGGTCGGCGGATACGGGCGCGGCACGCTGGCGCCGGGCTCCGACATCGACCTCCTGTTTCTCTTTCCCTACAAGCAGACGCCGTGGGGCGAGAGCGTCGTCGAGGCGATGCTCTACATTCTCTGGGACCTCAGGCAGAAGGTCGGACATTCCACGCGATCGATCGACGAATGCCTGCGGCAAGCGCATGGCGACATGACGATCCGCACGTCGCTGCTGGAAGCGCGCTTCATCCTCGGCGACGAACCCTTGTTCGAAGAAATGCGCGCGCGTTTCGAGCGCGAGATCGTGAAGGGCACCGCGCGCGAATTCGTCGCCGCCAAGCTGGCCGAGCGCGATCAGCGCGTGCAGCGCGCCGGCGCCTCGCGTTATCTGGTCGAACCCAACATCAAGGAAGGCAAGGGCGGCCTGCGCGATCTCCACACGCTGTTCTGGATCGGCAAATACGTCTATCGCGTGCGCACGACGCAAGATCTCGTCGCGGCAGGCCTGTTCACGCCGGCCGAGCTCCGCTTGTTCGAGCGTTGCGAAGAGTTTTTGTGGCGCGTGCGCTGCCACCTGCATTTCGTTTCCGGTCGCGCGGAGGAACGCCTCAGCTTCGACAAGCAGCGCGTGATCGCGGAAAAGCTCGGCTACGTTTCGCACGCGGGACTTTCCGGCGTCGAACGTTTCATGAAACATTATTTTCTCGTCGCGAAAGACGTCGGCGACCTGACCGCCATCGTGTGCGCGGCGCTCGAGTCGCGCGAGGCGAAGCCGCGCCCGGTGCTCGACCGATTCCTCGGCGGACTGAGGCGCCGGCGCAAAACCATCGATTCAAAAGATTTCGCTGTCGAATTCGATCGCGTCACCGTCGCGCGTCCTGACGTTTTCGAACGCGATCCCGTCAATCTGATCCGTCTGTTCCATCTGTCGGACACACACGGCCTCGCCGTTCATCCGGACGCCCTTCGCCTCGTCACACGCTCGCTGCGCAAGATCGATTCGAACCTCCGCAACAATCCCACGGCGAACGAATTGTTCATGCAGATCCTCACGTCCCGCAATTCGCAGGAGGTGGTGCTGCGGCAAATGAACGAATCGGGCGTGCTCGGCCGATTCATTCCCGACTTCGGCCGCATCGTCGCGATGATGCAATTCAACATGTATCACCACTATACGGTTGACGAGCATCTCTTGCGTTGCGTCGGCGTACTCTCGCAGATCGAAAACGGCCGTCTCGTCGAGGATCATCCGCTGGCGAGCGAAATCCTGCCGACGATCTCCAACCGGCGCGCGCTGTACACGGCGGTTTTGCTGCACGACATCGCCAAGGGTCGGCCCGAGGATCATTCCATCGCCGGCGCGGAGGTCGCGCGCAAGCTGTGCCCGCGACTCGGCCTTACGGAAGCGGAAACCGAAACGGTCGCATGGCTCGTCGAGCAACATCTCGTCATGTCGAACACGGCGCAGAGCCGCGACCTGTCCGATCGACAGACGATCGAGACGTTCGCCAATCTGGTTCAGACGCCGGAACGATTGAAGATGCTGCTCGTGCTGACGATCTGCGACATTCGGGCGGTCGGCCCCGGCGTCTGGAACGGCTGGAAAGGCCAGCTCCTGCGCTCGCTGTACTGGGAAACCGAGCCGGTGCTGACCGGCGGCCATTCGGCGATCGACCGCAAATCGCGCGTCACGCACATGAAGGAGGAGCTCCGCCGTTCATTGCCTGGCTGGTCGGACCCCGAATTCGACGCCTACGCGGAACGGCACTATCCGGCCTACTGGATGAAGGTCGACCTGCCGCGCAAGGTGAAGCACGCCCAATTGCTGCGTGCGACCGAAGTCGAGATGCGCTCGCTCGCGACCGAAGTCGCCACCGACGCCTTTCGCGGCGTGACCGAACTCACGGTCGTCGCGCCGGACCATCCCTATCTGCTCTCGACGATCGCCGGCGCCTGCGCGGCGGCCGGCGCGAACATCGTGGACGCGCAGGTGTTCACGACGACCGACGGCCTCGCGCTCGATACGATCTTCGTCTCGCGGCAGTTCGACATGGATTCGGACGAGTTGCGACGCGCGCGCAAGATCGCGGCCTCGATCGAAAAATCGCTGCGCGGCGAAATCCGCCTGACCGACCTCATCGCTGCGAAGGGTGACCAGACCTACCGGACGAGCGCCTTTCACGTCGCGCCGGACGTCGTACTCGACAACAGCCTGTCCAACCGGGCGACCGTTCTCGAAATCTCCGGACTCGACCGGCCGGGCCTGCTGTTCGAGCTGACGAATGCGATATCCAAGCTCAACCTGAACATCGGGTCCGCCCATATCGCGACCTTCGGCGAAAAGGCGGTCGACGTGTTTTATGTGACCGACCTTACGGGCGCCAAAATCGCCAATCCGGCGCGCCAATCGGCGGTCAAACGGCGGCTCATCGAGACGCTTTCGGCTGAGAAAAAGCCCGCGCGCGCCGCGAGCTGAACCGCGGCAGGCTTGATTTTTGTCGCTCAGGCACTGATATCCGCCCCGGATTAGTCAAAAAGAGTTCGACGATGAATTCGACCGGAAAACCTGAAAGCCGCCCCGACGAAACCGCCCGTCAGGCATTTGCGCACGAGCAGCCGTCCTCGCTCTCCGATAGCGCCGCGGAAGCCTCCGCCAGCGAACCCGAGCCCTTCACGGAGCTCGAAAACCTCTATGCCGAGAACGCTGCGCTGAAGGACAAGGTCCTGCGCACGATGGCCGAAATGGAAAATCTGCGGCGTCGCACGGAGAAGGAAGTCGCCGACGCCCGGACTTACGGCGCCGCCAATTTCGCGCGCGACATGCTGCCCTTCGCCGACAATCTGGCGCGCGCGATCGAGAGCGCGCCAAAGGACGCCGA
>JAGWTW010000209.1 GCA_028868735.1 Hyphomicrobiales bacterium
GCCTCCGCACCGCGGGAAAGATCGCGCCGGGCCGCATCGAGCCGTCCGCGCGCGCGGGCAAGCTCCGTCTGCGGCGCATGGCGCGCGAGCAGCGCGTCGAGCCGCGCGAGGCGATCTCGGCGACGCGCGACAAGATCGCGCATGTCCTTGCGCAGACTGGAGCTGCAACCATCCAACGTCTGCCGGCGTGCGCCGAGGATGGAATCGGAACTCGGCAACACGCGCGCAAGCGCGCGCAGCTCTGCGCGATGACGCTCGACAAACCGCGTCTGGGCGTGGACATGACGTCGCGAAAGCTCGGCGTGTTGCGCGAGCAGGTCGACGCGAACGGGTACGACCTTTTCGGCCGCGCCGGTCGGCGTGGGCGCGCGCAAATCGGCGACGAAGTCGATGAGCGTCGTGTCGGTCTCATGGCCGATGGCGGAGACGAGCGGGATCATACTCTCCGCCGCCGCACGGACGACGATCTCCTCGTTGAAAGCCCAGAGATCCTCGAGCGAACCGCCGCCGCGCGCGACGATCAGGATATCGGGACGTGCGATCCTGCCGCCCTCCTCCAGGGCATTGAATCCGCGGATGGCTGCGGCGATTTCGGCAGCGGCCGTGTCGCCCTGCACGCGCACCGGCCAGACCAGCACATTGCGCGGAAACCGATCACGAATACGATGCAGGATGTCGCGAATGACGGCGCCGGTCGGCGACGTCACCACGCCGACAGTCGCCGGCAAGAACGGCAGAAGCTGCTTTCGCGCAGCATCGAACAAGCCTTCGGCGGCAAGCCGCTTGCGCCGTTCGTCGAGCAGCGCCATCAGCGCGCCGACGCCCGCCGGCTCGATCGCCTCGATCACGATCTGGTAGGAGGATTTGCCGGGAAATGTCGTCACCTTGCCGGTCGCGATGATTTCGAGACCTTCCTCGGGCTTGGTCTTGAGGCGCGCGAAGGCGCCCTTCCAGATCACCGCGTCGAGGCGCGCGTTTTGATCTTTCAGGCTGAAATAGCAATGGCCGGAGGAATGCGGCCCGCGATAATTGGAAATCTCGCCGCGCACCCGCACGAGCCCGAAGCGGTCCTCGACCGTGCGCTTGAGCGCGGCTGCAAGCTCCGAGACGCTGAGTTCGGGATTGTTGGATGCGGACGAGTCAGCCATGCGCCATTATGGGGCATGCAAACCGGCTGGCCAATTCACCTGCGCCCCGCGCCTCGAGCCAGGCGCAGGCGTAGACGCGCAAGACCACGCCCGCCCTGCTGCGGGCTTCTGTCGTGGCGGCGAAATGCGCCCGATCTGCGGCCGGAATCATGGCGGACGGAGACATAAACGCAGCCGCCTGCTAGAAGGCCCCTCGAATCAGGAGCCATTTCCCCATGAACGTTCTTCTGATCGGCTCGGGCGGCCGAGAGCATGCGCTCGCCAACGCCGTCTCTCAGAGCCCGCGCCTGGACAAGCTCTTCGCTGCGCCAGGCAATCCCGGCATCGCGGCGGTCGCCGAATGCGTGCATATCGATCTCGCCGATCACGCGGCCGTGGTCAATTTCTGCCGGGTGATGAAAATAGATCTGGTCGTCGTCGGGCCGGAACAGCCGTTGGTCGAAGGCATCGTCGATTCGCTGGAAACGGCGGGCATTGCCGCCTTCGGCCCGTCGAAAGCCGCCGCCCAGCTCGAAGGTTCGAAAGGCTTCACCAAAGATCTCTGCGCGCGCGCAAAAATACCGACCGGCGCCTACGGGCGGTTTTCCGACCGCGACAAAGCGCTCGCCTACCTCCGCGAAAGAGGCGCGCCGATTGTCGTCAAGGCGGATGGCCTTGCGGCTGGTAAGGGCGTCGTCGTCGCGATGACGCTCACGGAAGCGGAGGCTGCGATCGAAGCCTGTTTCGCAGGCGCGTTCGGATCGGCGGGCGCCGAGGTGGTGATCGAAGAATTTCTCGACGGCGAGGAGGCTTCTTTTTTCGCGCTCTGCGACGGCGCGCGCGCTGTCGCGTTGGCGTCGGCGCAAGACCACAAGCGCGTCGGCGACGGCGACGTAGGCCCCAACACCGGCGGCATGGGCGCCTATTCGCCGGCGCCG
>JAGWTW010000135.1 GCA_028868735.1 Hyphomicrobiales bacterium
CATAAGTACGGTAGATTTTTCGTCCCCCGCACAGGCTCCTTCCGGGAGCCATTCTGCCGCGCCAATGACCGCGAGGCCGGCCCTGAAGCCAGCCTTACGCCGCCTACAATTTTTGATCGGTCTTCAATGCCATAAGCCCGCGCGTTTCATCTTTTAACGCCAAACGGAAGTTCTGGCTACAGGAATTCCGCATTTTTCCTTGAACGCGGCTGTAATCGCGCGGGTCGGTCCGGGAAAAGGCGGCGCTGGCCGGCCCGCGTCCGCGGGTGGGGCGAATGGCGGTCCCGAGCCTTCGAAACGTGGGCCACTGAATTCACGACGGTTCCTTATATCTAATTCGCATAATCTATATTATGGAACTAAATATCGAGACGCGGACCGGATCAATCGGCGTTGACGAAGTTTATTTGCGGGATGTCGGGAACAAACCGCGCACGCCGGCACAAAGCACGAACGGAGCTTACGCAGCCATAACATCGTGCGTGACGGAAAGCCCGTCATGAGCGGGAATCACGTGCGGCGGCAGTTCGCGTGCAAGACGCGCGTAATCGAGATCCGTATGAAGATTGGTCAGGACGGCGCGACGCGGCTTCAGGCGCGCGATCCAGCCGAGCGCCTCGTCGACCGTGAGATGGCTGGGATGGCGGCGATAGCGCAAGGCGTCCAGGATCCACAGGTCCAGACCCTCCAGCAGCGGAATCGACTCCGCCGGGATATCCTTGACGTCCGGGCTGTAGGCGATGTTCCCGAACCGAAAGCCGAGCGCGTCGATGTCGCCGTGGTTGAAGCGGATCGGCAGCGCCTCAACCGGCCCGCCGGGTCCGTCTATGACGACCGGCGATCCCGGGACGAGCCGGCGCTCGGTCAGCAGCGGCGGATATTGGCTGCCGGGCGGCGTCTCGAAGATGTAGCCGAACTTTGCTTTCACCTCGCCGGCCGTGAAGGCGTCCATGTAGACCGGCAGGCGGCTGCGCTGCTCGATCACCAGCGGCCGAACGTCGTCGATCCCGTGGATGTGGTCGGCGTGGGCGTGGGTCAGCAGAATGCCGTCGACATGTTGCACCCGCTGGTCGATCAATTGCTCGCGAATGTCGGGACCGAGATCCACCACGACCTGGGTCGCGCCGGCAATGCTGCGGCGCTCGACATGGATCGCGCAGCGCCGGCGGCGATTTTTAGGGTTCGACGGGTCGCATTCGCCCCAGCCCTGCGCCACGCGGGGCACCCCGGCGGACGAGCCGCATCCCATGATCGTGAGTCGGAACGTCATGCGGATATCGGCGGCATTTTCGAGAATAATCGCAATGCATTGGCCGTCGTGGCTGCAGCGATTTCAGAGGAATCGAGGCCCTTTGCCTCGCCCAGGACCGCCGCCGTTCTGGCGACGAAAGCCGGTTCGTTGCGCTTTCCGCGATACGGCGCCGGCGCGAGAAACGGCGCGTCGGTCTCGACGAGCAGCCGGTCGAGCGGCGCGTCGCGCGCGATGTCGCGCAGATCCTGGGAGTTCTTGAAGGTGAGGACGCCGGAAAATGAAATGTAGAGCCCGAGCGCCAGGGCGCGTTCGGCGAGTTCGCGCGAGGCGGTGAAGCAATGGAGCAGGGCCTTGAAGGCCCCCTTCCCCATCTCGTCCTCCAGAATCGCGCCGGTGTCGGCGTCGGCGTCGCGGGTGTGGATGACGAGCGGCAGACCGCTGTCGCGCGCCGCCGCAATATGCGTCCGGAACACGCGCTGCGCCGTCTCGCGCGGCGCGCGGTCGTAATGGTAGTCGAGCCCAGCTTCGCCGATCCCGACGCATTTCGGATGGCGCGCGAGCGCGACGATCTCGGCGGCCGAGGCCTCCGGCTCGACATGCGCGTTATGGGGATGCGTGCCCACGGTGCAGTAAACGTCGTCATAGGCGTCGGCGATCGCCGCATAATCGGCGAACTTGTCGACGCGGGTCGAAATGGTGACGAGGCGCCCTACCCCGGCCTGCCGCGCGCGGGCGACGACGGCGTCGCGCTCCGGCGCGAAGTCGGGAAAGTCGAGGTGGCAATGGGTGTCGATGAGCATGATCTGAATGGTCGTATCCGTCCGCACGCGACATGTCGAACGGTCGCGACTGCGATTCACCCGAAAATGTGCGCCGTTGCGATGTATCTCAATCGCTTGGCGCTCCCGTCCGAGCGCGCGTTCGCCCGGCCGCCGATTGCGCGCGGGAAAACGGCGGGATAATGGAGACGCGGCACTTGACGCGCTGCAAGCGAGATGGTGGTCGAATGTCTGCGCAGAATGATGATTCTACTGACGAATTCGAGACTTTCGACGAAGAATTCTACCTGGCGCGATATCCTGACGTGCGGGCGCCCGTCGAAGGCGGCGCGATAAAGTCCGGGTATGAACACTACAGAAAACATGGCCGGTGGGAGGGACGTTTCCCGAATGCGCGCGCCGCCGCGACGCGATCCGCCTCGCCGCTTGACGCCGACCTCCGACGCCGGCTCGACGAGTCGAACGCCGAACTGAGACCGCTCGCGCTCCAGCACCAGAGCTCCGCCTTTCTTACGCCGCACGACCTGACCGTAACCGCGCTGGAGCCGAGCCGCGCGATCATGATGGGGCGTTGCGGATCGGTTGTGGCGGCCGAGATTTTCAAACGCTACAGCCAGTGCGAAATTGAATTCATATTCCGCGGAGGCATGACGGAACTGCCAGACGCCCCGCCGAGGCCGCCGTCGGACTACGATTTTCAGATCATCGAAATCGCACTGCGTGACGTCTTGCCGGACGGCGCGCACTGGAATCTGCCCTGGGACGATCTGGCGGCGCACGAAGCCGCGTTCGAGCGCAGCAGCGCGTACCTGCGCGAAGCCATTCGACAATCGCTGAAATGGAATCAGAAACACGGACTCCTTACGTTCGTCCTGAACTACATGCGGCCCCAGCAGAATCCGATGGGACGACTTCTGCCGAAATACGACCTTCGAAATCCAGGTTATTTCATAGAACGGTTGAACATGGTGCTGGAGGAGGAGGTGCTGAAACGCTCGATGGCGTTCGTGCTCGACGCGCAGGAAGTCGTCGAATCGTCGGGGCGGCGATTTACGCAGGACGACAGCGTAGCGGCTCTGAACCATCATAGTTTTCTGACGGCGACGACGCCGGATGTGCGTCGCATCGAGCCCGCGCCGTCGCTTGCCGACCATTACGAAGTGAAGGCCGCGGATGCGCTTCGCTCCATATGGGATGTGGCGATCGCCATGTACCGCACCGTCAAGCAGGTCGACGCCGTCAAACTCGTGGTTGTCGATCTCGACGACACGATGTGGACCGGCGTATCCGGCGACAGTGAGGGCGTCGACGTCGAAGGCTGGCCGCATGGGATGATGGAGGCTTTGGCGTATCTCAAGAAGCGCGGCGTTTTGCTGGCGATCATCAGCAAGAATGACGAAGAACGCGCCCGACAGACCTGGCGAAAATGGATTGGCGACCGGCTGCCGATGGAAAATTTCATCTGCAAGATCAATTGGCGCCCAAAAGTCGAAAATATGCGGGAAATTCTGGCCGACGTGAATCTATTGCCGCGCAACGTGGTCTATGTCGACGACCATCCGGTCGAGCGCGCCGCGATGTCCGCCGCCTTCCCCGATCTGCGGGTGCTGACGCGGTTCCATTATTATTGGCGGCGCATCCTCCTGTGGTCCAGCGAAACACAGGTTCCGTTCATCTCGGCGGAATCGGCGCGGCGCACCGAGATGGTTCAGGCGCAAGTGCAACGCGAGCAGACGCGCAAGGAAATGTCGCGCGAAAATTTTCTGGCGTCGTTAGGCCTCAAGGTCACAGTCCGCGCTATTTCCGGCGCAGACGATCCCGCCTTCCTTCGTGCGTTCGAATTGACGAACAAAACCAACCAATTCAACACCACCGGCGTTCGATGGGATCGAACCGATTTCTCAGCTCTGCTCGGTCAGGGCGCGATCTACGTTTTCGATGTCAGCGACAAGTTTACGCCCTATGGAACGACAGGCGCCGTCCTGACGCGCGGCGTGCACATCGAGCAATTCGTCATGAGTTGCCGGGTCGCGGGCATGGACAATGAAATCGCAGCTATGAGCGCGATCGTTTCCGACTTGCGGGCGCGCTACAACTCGCCGCTTACGGCGAGTTTCCAGGAAACCGACGCGAACTTTCTGTGCAGGGATTTTCTCGCACGCTGCGGCTTCGTGTCGACGCAGAGCGTCTGGACGCTGCCTGCCGACGCCGCGCCGTCGCCGCCGCACATAGAACTCGCATTGATCGCGCCGGCGTCAGCCTACGAATCGGTCTCCACGTAACGCGGAAAGATCGGCTGCGGCGCCGGCAGCTCCAGTTCCGCCGCGAGCCTGTGCGCGGGCGTCGCGTGGGCGAAATCGCGGGCGGCCGCCGGTTGCGCGAGCAGGTCGAGCAGCTTGCCCATCGCGCCCGGCATGGCCGGCTGGGCATAGATTGCGACGACGCGCAGGACTTCGGCCGTGACCCCGAGGATCGTCGCCATGCGCGCCGGATCGCTCTTGCGCTTCACCCACGGCTCCTCGCTCGCGAAATAGCGGTTGGCGTCGGCGACGGCCTTGAAGACGTCGGCGAGCGCGGCGTGGATGCCGAAGGTCTTCATCGCCTCGCGCGTCTTCTCCCCCAGCGCATAGGCCTGATCGAGGATCGCGCGGTCGGCCTCGGTCGGCGCGCCGTGCGCCGGCGCCCTGCCCCCGCAATTCTTCGCGATCATCGACAGCGAGCGCTGCGCGAGATTGCCGAGGTCGTTGGCGAGATCGGCGTTGATGCGGTTGACGATCGCCTCGTGCGAATAGGATCCGTCCTGGCCGAACGGCACCTCGCGCAGGAAGAAGTAGCGCATCTGGTCGAGGCCGTAGTCGCGCACCAGGTCGGCCGGCCCGATCACGTTGCCGACGGACTTCGACATTTTCTCGCCGCGGTTGAACAGGAAGCCGTGCACGACGATCTGCTTCGGCAGCGGCAGGCCCGCCGACATCAGGAAGGCCGGCCAGTAGATCGCGTGGAAACGCGTGATGTCCTTGCCGATCACGTGGACGTCGCACGGCCAGAATTTTGCGCGCGGCGCATTCGGGTCCGGGAAGCCCGTGGCGGTGATGTAGTTCGTCAGCGCGTCGACCCACACGTACATCACGTGTTTCGGATCGCCCGGCACCGGCACGCCCCAGTTGAAATTGGTGCGCGAAATCGAGAGATCCTCGAGGCCGCGCTTCACGAAGGCGACGATCTCGTTGCGATAGGTCTCGGGCGTGATGAAGTCGGGGTTCGCCTCATAATGGGCGAGCAGCCTGTCGGCATAGGCCGAGAGGCGGAAAAGGTAGTTCTCCTCCTCCATCCATTCGACCGGGCTTCCGGTCGGCGCGAATTTCTTGCCTTCCGCGTTCGAGGTAAGCTCGCTCTCGTCGAAATAGGCCTCGTCGCGCACCGAGTACCAGCCCGAATATTTGGAGAGATAGACGTCGCCGTTCGCCTGCATGCGGCGCCAGATTTCCTGGACGGCGGCGGTGTGGCGCGGCTGGGTCGTCCGCACGAAATCGTCGGTCGGGGCGTTCAGAAGAGCGCCGAGCGTCGAAAACTCCGTCGCTATGCGGTCGACGAATTGCTGTGGCGTGACGCCTTCGCGGCTCGCCGTCTGCTGCACCTTCAGGCCGTATTCGTCCATGCCGGTGATGAAGAATACGTCCTCTCCGGCCAGGCGGCGGAACCGCGCGATGAAATCGGTCGCGATGCGCTCGTAGGCGTGGCCGATGTGCGGCGCCCCGTTGGCATAGGGGATCGCTGTCGAGATCATGAACTTGGTCGGTGCGGACATGGGCCGGGTTTACAGGGGATTGGCCGGTCGGGGAAGCTTTCTAGCGCTTCGTCGCCGTCTCGAGTTCCTCGGCGATCTGGATGATCAGGCCGCGTTTGTCGAGGTTGTAGATTTCCGCTTCGCGCGCGGCGGCGCCGATCCGGTCCCAGGCCTCGGCCAGCGGCGCGAGGCGGCGCGGCCCCTGCCCCGCCGCCTCCTTGACCCGCGTGTCGAGCCAGCCGAACACAGTCTCGAGAAAGGCGTCGAATTCGTTCGCCGATTGCGGACGGGCGAGCGTATCGACGAGGGTCTGCACGAGGGACCAATCGACCTTCGGGAGGTTTCTCAGCAGATCCTCGACCTGTTTCGCGGAGGCTGCGCCCTGACGCGCGAGCACGCGCAGCGTTTCGCGCACGGAGCCTCCGGCCTTGCGGGCGGCCTTCTCGATCTCCGCCGCGGAATACTTCTCCCAGGAGTCGTCGAGCGCTTCGACGGCCCGCACGATGTCCGGGATGTGCAGCGGCTTGAGCATGAGCTTGCGGCAGCGCGACCTGATCGTCGGCAACAGGCGGCCGGGTTCATGGGCGACGATCAGGAACAGCGCGCGGGCGGGGGGCTCCTCGATCATCTTCAGAAGCGCGTTTGCGCTCGAACGATTGAGGTCGTCGGCTGCGTCGACGATGCAGATTCGCCAGCCGCCCGCCGCCGCATTGTGATGAAACATCTTCAGGGCGCGGCGCGTATCGTCGACGCGGATTTCGGTGAAGTGTTTCGGCGGCCTGGATTCGTAATTCCACTCGCGCCGCAGAAGCGCGATGTCGGGCGCGGCGAGCGCGTCGACGAGATGGGCCGCCTTCGATTCCGGATCGACGGAAAGATCCTGCGCGCGTTGCACCGCAGGCGCCGACGGCTCGGGATGGGCGACCAGAAATCGCGCGACGCGCCATGCGAGCGTCGCCTTGCCGATGCCGGGACGCCCGCCGATCAACCAGGCGTGCGGCATGCGCCCGGATCGAAACGCGTCGAGGAAGGCGTGTTCGGCCGCCGCATGTCCGAACAGGGTCTTGGTGATGCGCGGCGCGGGCGCGCCCGGCAGCGCGTCGCTCTCCGGCGCCGCTTCGTCGCGCTTTCTCGCGCTCATGCGTCCCTCGCGGCGAGTTCCGCGGGAAAGGCGTCGCGCAGGATCGTCCAGATTTTCTCGGCGATCGCGTCCTCCGTTTCCGTGGCGTCGACGATCTTCACGCGCCCTGGCTCCCTTGCGGCGATGTCGAGGAAAGCATCGCGCAAGGCATTGTGAAAGGCGAGATCCTCGCTTTCGAAACGATCGCTCGCGGCCCCCGCCGCCCGTTTCCGCGCGCGAGCGAGGCCGGTCTGCGGCGGCAGGTCCATGAGGATGGTGAGGTCGGGCTTGATCTCGCGCACGACGACCTTCTCCAGTTCCGCGATCAGGTCCGGCGACGCCTTCCCGGCCGCGCCCTGATAGGCGCGCGTCGAATCGGCGAAGCGGTCGCACACGACCCAGGTTCCCGCGGCCAGCGCAGGCGCGATCAGCTTGTCGATGTGGTCGATGCGCGCGGCGCCGAACAGGATCGCCTCGCCCATCGGACCGAGCGCCGACGCCTTGCCGGACAGGATTACGCCGCGGATCGTCTCGGCGAGCGGCGAACCGCCGGGCTCGCGCGTGACGATGGCGCGGCGCCCCGCCGTTTCGAGCCGCGCGGCGAGGCGGCGCGCCTGCGTCGACTTGCCGGCGCCCTCGCCGCCCTCGAACGTGATGAAGCGGCCCCGCCCCGAGGCCGCCGTCGGATCGCTCATTTCTTCAAGACGTACTTGCGGAACATCTGGCCGGCGAACTCGACCGAGGCGTCGAGCGCGCGCCGCTGCAGCGAGCCGACGCCGACGTCTTCGGTCGAGCGCAGGGGTATGTCGAGCGCCACCGCAGATCCGCGCATGATCTGAAGATGCGCCAGGATCGCGCCTTTCTGCACCGGCGGGATGATCGGTCCGTCGTAGACGATCTTGCCCGTGATCCTGTCGGTCGAGCCGCGCGGCAGGAAGATCTTGACGACCTGATCGGCCGCGACCGGCGCCTCGCTTTGCGCGCCGCCGTAGATCTTCACCGTTCCGACGGTCTCGCCGGGCTGAAACACGGTCCGCGCCTCGAACGAACGGAAGCCCCACAGCAACAGCTTGCGCGAGTCTTCGGCGCGGTCCGTCGCCGTCTTGCAGCCATTGAGCGCGACGATCAGGCGTTGATTGTTGTCGACCGCGGAACCGACGATCGCAAAGCCGCCCTCATCGATGTTGCCGGTCTTCAGACCGTCCGCGCCGATGTTCATGTTGAGAAGCGGATTTCGATTCTCCTGCGTGATCTTGTTCCAGGTGAACTGCTTCTCGCTGAAATATTTGTAGAGATCCGGATATGTCTTGATGACGTGATCCGCGAGCAGCGCCATCTCGCGGACGTTTGTTTTCTGGTTCGGATCGCTCCGCCCCCAGGGATTGGTAAAGGTGAGGTGATTGAGGCCGAGCTCGCGGGCGCGCCGGGTCATCATCTGCCCGAATGCTTCTTCCGTGCCGGCGACGCCTTCCGCGATCGCGATCGCGGCGTCATTGCCGGAATCGATGACGAGGCCCTTGATCAGATCCTCGACCCGCACTTGCGAATGCAGCGACGCGAACATGGCCGATCCGCGCGAGGGCGCGCCGCCGGTCCGCCATGCATGCTCGGAAATCTCGTAGGTCTGGTCGAGTGAAACCTTACCTTCCTTGATGAGGCGAAACAGGATTTCCGCAGTCATCACCTTTGCGGTGGAGGCCGGCGAACTCAGTTCGTCCGGCGCACGTTCGAACAGGAAGGAATGGCTTTCGGCGTCCATCAGCGCGGCCTGCGCGCAAGCAACGGTCACGGTCGATTGCGCCGCTGCCGGAACCGCTTGCGCGGCAAGCGCCGACATGAGCGCGGCGCGCAGAAACGCTTGAATTTTCGACACCGATCCGACTTCCCCGAACGACTTCGCCTGCCGCCTTCAACGGACGGCGCAATCTATCGGGGAAAGGCGATCACCGAAAGTGTCGGCGAGGCCTCAACGATCAGCCACGAAGCCGCGGCCCTTGGTCGAGGCGGCTCTGACGAGCGCGGTCATGGCGGCGCGTTCGCTCTTCTCGCTGGCGATTTTGGTCGGCGCGTAATAGCTCGCCGCGGTTCTCGTCTTGTGCGCGGCTGCGATAGGCGTGGCAGCGCCCGGAATTGTGCCGAGATCGAAGGGACGCGCGGGCGGCAGCGGCGCGGCGGCGAGCGTCGGGCGCGCTTGCGTCGTCTCGGTCTCGTCGGCCTCCTGCACGTCGCTTTGCGACTCGGGCTGCGGCGTCGGACGCAACGCTGCGACACGCGGCTTTTCAGGTTCGCGGTCGGCAACCAGCACCGGTTGTCCCGAAGGCATGCCGTCGAGCGTGGCCGGCGAACCGTCCGTGCGCAGGGACGCCATCAGCATTCGATCGTCGGATCCCTTGAGCGGCGCGCGTCCCAGATATTCGACCCGCACATGCGCCGTGCCGAAACGGCGGAACTCGAGCGCGTCTGCGACACGCTGCGACACGTCCATCACCCTGCCCCCGTGGTAGGGGCCGCGGTCGTTGACGCGCACGACGATCGAGTGCTGGTTGCGCAGATTGGTGACGCGCGCGTAGCTCGGCAGAGGCATGGTCGGATGAGCCGCCGTGATCGACTGGCGATCGAAGATTTCTCCGTTCGCGGTCTTGCGGCCGTGGAAGTCGGCGCCATACCACGAAGCGATGCCGACCTGAGCCGTGCGGCGTTCCGACGGGTAATAGGTCTTTCCGGCGATGACGTATGGCTTGCCGACCATGTACTGGCCGCCGCCTTTCGGCACCGGCTGTCCATCGGCGACGACGCGTGGCGACGCCTTCACACCGTAGCGTGGATCAATATCGCTGCCGCCAGCGAAGTGCTGAGGGCGCTGTGCGCAACCGGCCAGCGTAACGACGACAGCCGCCATAGCCGCGAGCTTTGCGCCGGAACGGACGTCGAAAGAATCAGAAAACATGGGAAGGCACGCGATACGGAACGAATTTTTTTGCCCGTTTTCCGTCACTTGCAGCGCCTCATGCTGTGCGCGCCGAAAGCCGGGCGCGCGCAAGTTTACCCAATTTATTTAAGCTACCCTTAAACGCAGGCGCGGCCTTGGTCGAGCCGCGGACTTCGCCAATGGTTAACCAAGTCGGAGGAGGTCGTCGGATTGGGTCGGAAATGGGGCGCGGCAGCCGCCGCGGGGCTGCCAATTCCTACGATTTTGCTTTAGAATATTTGTGTAACATATTGAATATCATGTCTATAAGTTGATTGTGATTTTCTTGCCGCACTCTGACGAAATTGCGACCGACGCCTGACTGTCGCCGGTCTTCTTTCGGGCTCGAAATCACAATTTCGGCCGGAATTCTCTGGGTCCAGCGCGGTTTCGAATGGCCTTGGCCCCCGTGACGCTGCGGCAAAGCATCCGTCACCCGTCGACGCGCGTCGGGCGGACGAACGGACGTCGCGACCCTTTCGCGCGGGAAATCGTCATCGGATTTGCGGCGCCCTTCCCGCACCGACCGGCGCGCCCCGACGGCCGCATGATCGATGTCGCGCGCGGTTCGGGCTCGCGCCGGGACGGCGGTTGACGCTGTGCGTTGGCCGGCCCTAGAGACTGGTCCGGCGTTGGAAGGGTGGCCGAGTGGTTTAAGGCAGCGGTCTTGAAAACCGCCGTGGGCGCAAGT
>JAGWTW010000210.1 GCA_028868735.1 Hyphomicrobiales bacterium
CGCCGGTCGTGGCGTCTATCTGCGTCCCATCGCCAGCCGGTTCGGCACGCGCGCACCTTCGGTCGAGCAGGCTGTCGAGGCCCTTGCGACGCAAAAGGGGGAGATCATCGTCTCGAACGGCGCCGCCGCGGCGAACGCCCTTGGCTTGACGACGCAGGTGCCCGTCCGCTCGGTCTATCTGACCTCCGGGCGCAGTCGAAAGATGCACCTCGGCAAGCAGGTCGTGGAATTGCGGCACGCGCCGCGCTGGCAACTGGCCCTGGCCAACCGGCCAGCAGGGGAGGCCGTGCGGGCTCTGGCCTGGCTCGGCCCGGAAAAGGCGGAGGCCGCGCTCACGACATTGAAGCGGAAGATGCCGCCCGGCGTGTTCGGCGAACTGGTCGCCGCCGCGCCGCAGCTTCCGACATGGCTCGCGCAGAGCGTCGGAAAGGCGGCGTATGGCTGACGTCTTTCTCCAGCTTTCGGCCGAGGACCGGCGCGACGCGCTGGGTGTCGCGGCCGACCGTTCGGGCCGTCCCACCCATCTTCTCGAAAAGGATGTGTGGGTGGTGTGGGCGCTGGCGACCCTCTACGCCGCGCCGCTCGGCGAGCATCTGGTGTTCAAGGGCGGCACGTCGCTGTCGAAAGCCTATCAGGTCATTCGCCGGTTTTCGGAGGACGTGGATCTGACCTACGACATTCGGGCGATTGCACCCGATCTGGTCGGGGACAATGGCGAGGGGCTGCCGAAAACCCGAAGCGAGGAAAAGCGCTGGTCCAGCGAGGTCCGTCGGTGGTTGCCGGCCTGGGTCGCGGAAACCGTGCAGCCCGTGATCGCGAACGCGCTGGCCGCCGAAGGTCTGGCGGCGACCATCCGCGTCGAGGATGACAGGCTCTTTATCGACTATGAGGCGACCGCGGCCGGGTCAGGCTATGTCGCGCCCAGCGTCATGCTGGAGTTCGGCGCCCGCTCGACGGGCGAACCGGCGAGCCTGCGCGATGTCTCCTGCGACGCCGCCGGCCTGATCGACGGACTGGTATTCCCGATGGCGCGGCCGCGCGTCATGCACGCGGAGCGGACCTTCTGGGAGAAGGCGACCGCCATCCACGTCTTCTGCCTCCAGGAGCGGCTGCGCGGCGACCGCTTCGCGCGACACTGGCACGATGTCGCCCGGCTGGATGAAGCCGGCTTCGCGGAAGCTGCTTTCGCCGATCGCGAACTGGCCAACGCTGTCGCCCGGCACAAGTCGATGTTCTTCGCGGAGAAGGCCGCCGACCGCACGCCGATCGACTATGCAGCGGCCGTCAGCGGCGGCCTGCAGCTCGTGCCGGTCGGCGATGGCGCGAAGGCGCTGGAGGACGACTATGCCCGCATGGTCGAGGATGGGCTGCTCTTCGATGACGCAGAGCCGTTCGAGGCGCTCATGGCGCGATGTGCCGATATAGCTGCGCGCGCAAACAGCTCGGCCATATAAGAAACTGGGGGATCGGGGGGTATATGAGCGAAGTCGAAGAGGAGCGAAAATTCCAGTTTCTGCGGAACGGCGATGCCGATCCATCGGAACTCGACTGGAACAAGGGGATCGAGAGCGCCCGCCAGGCGATTTCCGAGGCCATGAACGCCAAGAATATCGCGTTTTTGCTCGGCGCTGGATGTTCCTCCCTGATGAGGGACAAAAAGGAACTCGGCATTGCGACCATGGCGCCCCTCGCCAAGGAGTTCTGCGGGGAAACCCTCGAGGCGCGGGCGGCGGGATTCTACGGTGATCCGCCGGTCGTCGGCGCTGCCCCGGCACCGTGGCGGCTGACCAAGAGCGAACTCGACTATCTCGATGCGCTCGGGATCGACCTAGCGAAGGACTACAGCCGCAATCTGGAACGCTTGATGGAGGTGCTATTCGCGCAGCGGTTCGTGCTGCGCCAGAGCGAGAATCCCGATCTTCACCCCTACCGTGCTGTCCTCGACGGCATCATCAAGAAGGTCCAGGACTTCCTATGGACCCGTGTCACGCAAGGGGCCTTCGCCACAGAGCGCGACACCACCGTGCGCGACCTCTACGAACGGTTCTACAAG
>JAGWTW010000211.1 GCA_028868735.1 Hyphomicrobiales bacterium
GGCCGCTCGATCTATGTCGGGCCGACCTTGCACATCCAGGTCACGCGCAAGATCATGCTGGCGGCGGCTTTCTCGACGCAGATCGCAGGCCATGCGCTCGCGGACGACCGGCGCCTCGATCTCACGAACTTCTCGCGCCATCGCGCGCGGCTGAAACTCGAATATGAATTCTGACGGAGGCGATATGAAGACCACGAGATTCTTCGCGATCGCGGCGGCGCTCGGCGCGGCGATCGCGCTTGCGCCGCATGCGCAGGCGCAGCAGGCGAACGTCCAGCTCAGCCTCAAGGACCACAAGTTCTCGCCGGCCGAGCCGCATGCGCCCGCCAATACGCCGATCACGATCACGCTGAAGAACCTCGACGCGACCCCGGCCGAATTCGAAAGCAAGACGCTGCGGGTCGAAAAGATCGTGCCCGGCGGCGGCCAGGTTTCGATCAATATCCGCGCGCTCGCGCCCGGCCGTTACCGTTTCTTCGACGATTACAACGAGAATGCGACCTTCGGCTTTCTCGTCGTCGAATAACAGGGCAGGATGACCGGATGCTCGGCGCGCTCATCATCGTCTTTCGCGAAGTCATCGAGGCCGGCCTCATCGTCGGCATCGTCATGGCCGCGACGGCGGGCGTGCCCGGCCGCGGGCGCTGGGTGGCGGCGGGCGTCGCCGGCGGCGGCGTCGGCGCGGGCCTCGTCGCCCTGTTCGCCGGACGCCTTGCCGATGCGTTGGCCGGCGTCGGGCAGGAAATGTTCAACGCCGGCGTGCTCGGCCTCGCCGTCGTCATGCTCGCCTGGCACAACATCTGGATGGCGCGCCACGGCCGCGAACTCGCAACCGAGCTGAAGGGCGTGGGCGCCGCGGTCGCGGCCGGCTCGCGCACGCTCGCAGCGCTCGCCGTCGTCGTCGGCGTCGCCGTGCTGCGCGAGGGATCGGAGGTCGTCCTGTTCCTCTACGGCGTCGCGATCTCCGGCAAGGAGACGGCCGGCGAACTGATCGCCGGCGGCGCTGTCGGGCTGGCGCTCGGCGCGGCGTTGAGCGCGCTCACCTTCTTCGGCCTCGTGCGCATTCCGCAGAAGCATCTGTTCTCGGCGACGACCGCGCTCATCACGTTGCTCGCCGCCGGACTGGCCTCGCAATGCGCCGCCTTCCTTCAGCAGGCGGGGGTCGTGACGCGCCTGTCGGATACGGCGTGGGACACGTCTGCGATCCTGTCCGACAGGAGCCTTTTCGGCCGCGTGCTGCATACGCTCGTCGGCTATGCGGACCAGCCGTCCTGGCTACAGGTCGTGGTCTATGGCGCGACCCTCGCGGCGATCGTGATCGCGACCCGCCTCGTGCAGGGCGCGCCGCGGTCGAGCGTTCGCGCCAAGGCCGCGCCGGCGGAATAAGTCGTCATCCCGCGTGAAGTCGCATCGCGCGACGACGTCAGCCGAAATTCAGTCTTCAACAAAACGTTCGGGACTCGGGGCGGCGCACGGCGCCGCCATGACGCCGACGTAGAGAGCATCCTCGGCAAACGCCTTCGGGCCGACGAAGTTTCAGCACTCGTTCACGCGAAGGAACGGAAAGCCGGCGCTCGAGAATGGGGCTGTACCATTGATCTGACGTGTTGACATGGCGCCAAAACCCTCCTCAAATCTCGACTGCCTTTGGGGGGCGCATACATGGTTAATGTCAATTCTTTTCATAAGAGAAGCAGTTTTCTCGCATCTTACGAGCAGCGCGCCGTTCGTTGGCTCATTATCCGCCTGCCAGACAAGATGAATTCCTTGCATTTGACGGCGATTGGAATGACCGGCGCTGTTATCTGCATCATTGGCCTGGTCGGCTGCCACTGGTCGTCATGGTGGCTGGCTTTCGTCTGGCTCGGCATTTCGTTGAATTGGTTTGGCGATTTGCTGGCCGGGTCGTTGGCCAGGAACCGACAGTCGGAGCGGCCGCGTTTCGGATTCCATGTCGACCACACATGCGATTTGTTTGCGCAAGTCCTTATCATCCTAGCGTTCGGCCTCTCACCTTTCTTTTCGTTGGTTTCCGCATTCGTTGTGCTGC
>JAGWTW010000136.1 GCA_028868735.1 Hyphomicrobiales bacterium
TCGTCGGCTACGGCGATCTCGACATCGCCGGCGCGATGAACCCCGCGATCACGACCGTTCGCGCTCCCGCCGAGGAGATGGGCGCGCTCGCCACGCGCTCGCTTCTCGCCACGCTCGCCGGCGAGGCCGATCTCCAGCACATCGAACTTGCGACCGAACTCGTCGTTCGCGCCAGCACAGGTCCTGCGCCTTCACGACACACAAGGAGGAAAAGCGATGAACGCCGTTGACAGAACAGGCGCTTCCGCGCGCCCGTACCTCGACAAGATCTACGAGGTCGACATCGAATCCGACGTGACATACGGCGTCGGCGGCGTCGGTTACGAGTCCGCCAAAGGCGCGGCGCGCCATCGCGATCTGAAACTCGACATCTATCGCCCGCGCACGAGCGAAGCGGGCCTGCGGCCGGCGCTCATCCTCGCCTTCGGCGGCGCCTTCCATCGCGGCAGCAAGAGCGTGGAAGTGTTCGAGGGCGAAAATCCATCCACCGCCATGGCGGAATATTGCCGCGAATTCGCACGTCGCGGCTACATCTGCTTCTCGATCGACTATCGCCTGATGCAGGAGGATCCCGATCCCGGCGTAACGCCGTTCCTGCCGCCGAACCTGCCGTTCAAGGCCGGCCGCATCGACGTCGTTCGCGGCATTCTCGGCCTTCCGCCCTGCACCGCGCAGATGATGTTCAATACGCTCGAGGCCGCCACCGACGACATGAGCAAGGCGGTCGCCTTCGTGCGCAGCCGCGCCCCAGCGTTGAACGTCGACCTGTCGCGGATCGCGATCGGCGGATTTTCCGCGGGCGCATCGATCGCGCTCAACGCCGCCTACGGCGAAAATGCCCCGGTCGCCGCCGTCGTCTCGATCTCGGGCCGGACCGCCGCCAAGCTCGACGTCTGCATCCAGCCGGGTTCGCCGCCGCCTCCCGCGCTGATGCTGTACGGTGAGGACGATCTCCCCGACATCCTGAACTTCCAGGCCCCGATGGGCGCGGCCATGACGAAGGCCGGCATCGACAATTCGTTCCTCGTCGTGCCGAAGGCCAATCATTTCTATCTGCGCACGGCCGGCCTGACCGGCGCGGACGGCCGCCCGTCCGACGTCGAGACGGAGATCGCCGCATTCCTGTACGATCGTCTTCGTCTTTCGAGCCTCGGCGCCGGCGCCATGTCGGTCGCCAGGCTCCAGGCTTTCGCCGACGCATGGAACCGACACGACATCGACGATCTCATGTCCTTCATGACCGACGATTGCGTGTTTCAGGCGAACGCCGGCGGCGAGGTTTTCGGGACGACCTACGCCGGCCGCGAGGACGTGCGGCGCGGCTACATGAAGGCCTGGCAAACCTATCCGGACGCGCGCTGGAACAACGCCCGCCACGCCGTCTGCGGCGATCGCGGATTCTCCGAATGGGTGTTCACGGGCGTCGGTCCGGATGCGCAGAAGGTCGAGATCGCCGGTTGCGACCTGTTCGAGTTTCGCGGCGACAAAATCGTCGTCAAGAACTCGTTCCGCAAGCGGCCGGCGTAACGCGCGCGGGCGCGCGTCGCGCGGATCGCGTTATCCGCAGACGCCGCCCACAAGCCGCGCGGCGGACGATCCGCCGGCCGGAGCTTTCAGTTGCCCTCGAACGCCGGTTTCTGCCTGGCGACGAAGGCGCGATAGGCGCGGCCGTAGTCCTTCGTCTGCATGCAGATCGCCTGCGCCTGGGCCTCCGCCTCGATCGCCGAATCCACGTCCATCGCCCATTCCTGGTGCAGGCAGGTCTTGGTGATCCCGTTGGCGAATGTCGGACCGTCGGCGATCTCGGCGGCCAGGGCCTGCGCTTCGGCGAGAACCCGTTCCGGCGCGACGAGGCGATTGAAGAATCCCCACTTGTCGCCTTCCTCCGCGCTCATCATGCGGCCGGTATAAAGCAGCTCCGACGCGCGGCCCTGGCCGATGATGCGCGGCAGGATTGCGCAGGCGCCCATGTCGGCGCCGGCGAGGCCGACGCGTACGAACAGGAATCCGGTTTTCGCGCGCGGCGTGCCGATGCGGAGATCGGACGCCATGGCGATGATCGCGCCGGCGCCGGCGCAGACGCCGTCGATCGCGGCGACGATCGGCTGCGGGCAATGGCGCATCGCCTTGACGAGTTCTCCGGTCATTCGCGTGAAAGCGAGCAGGCCGGCCATGTCGTCTGCTTCCTGCATGCGCACCAGCGGGCCGATAATCTCGTGCACGTCGCCGCCGGAGCAGAAATTGCCGCCTTCGCCCGCGAAGACGACGGCCTTGACGTCGCTGGCGAATTCGAGACTTCGGAAGAGGCGGCCGAGTTCGCTGTAGCTTTCGAACGTCAGCGGGTTCTTGCGTTCGGGACGGTTGAGCGTGATCGTCGCCACCTTGCCGGAAACTTCCCATTTGAAATGTCGGGCCTCGTAATCGGCCGCCTTGAACGTTTGCATGCGGATAACCCTTTCACGGATCGTCAGAACATCGTCAGGCCGCCGGATACGCTCAACGTCTGGCCGGTGATGTAGCTCGCGCGATCGCTCGCCAGAAACAGGATCGCGTCGGCAATCTCGTCAGGTCGTGCGAAACGGTGAAACGGTATGGCGCGCCGGAATGCGTCCAAATGCGCTTCCGGCAAGGCCATGAGCATCGGCGTTTCGGTCGGGCCCGGACAGATGCAATTCACGTTGATCGCGTAACGGGCCATTTCGCGCGCAAGGCCCTTGCTGAACGCGATCAGGCCGCCCTTGGCGCCCGAATAGACGGTCTCGCCCGATGATCCATTGCGGCCCGCGTCGCTCGCGACATTGACGATCTTGCCGGAGCGGCGCGAAATCATCGGATCGAGAAGCGCACGCGTCAGCTTGATCGGCCCCATAAGATTGATGTCGACGACGCGACCCCAGAAGTCCATCGTGTTCTCGACGAACGGTTGTCCCTTGCCGTAGCCGGCGACATTGGCGAGTACGGCCACATCGCCGATGGCGAACGCCGTTTGCGCGAACGCAGCTATCGAATCGTCCGATGCGACATCGAGCGGGACGAAGTCCGCCTTTCCTCCGTCGGCGCGCAGGCGCGCTGCGGCCTCCTCGCCCTTGTCGCGCGCGATGTCGGCGACGATGACGTGCGCGCCTTCGGCTGCGAACGATCGTGCGGTCGCCAGGCCGATCCCGGACGCGGCGCCGGTAACGACGACGGTTTGTCCCGAAAATTCCACGTTCCGCCTCCCTCTGCCCGGCGCGTACGCTCGTCGATCAAGTCTCTCGCAACAGGTAGCGCTGGATCTTTCCGCTCGCCGTCTTCGGCAGTTCATCGACATATTCGATCCAGCGCGGATATTTCCATGGGCCGATCGCGTTTTTGACCAGCGATTTCAATTCCTCGAAAAGGGCGCGGTCTTCATCCGTCCTGCGATGATCGAGTACGACGAAGGCCTTCGGCTTGACGAGGCCGTCGGAATCTTCCGCAGGCACGACCGCCGCCTCGACGACGCGGGGATGGCGGGTCAACGCGTCCTCGATCTCGAATGGCGAAACCCAGATGCCCGACACCTTGAACATGTCGTCGGCGCGCCCCTGGAAAACGAAAGCGCCGTCGGGACGGCGGACATATTTGTCGCCCGTGCGAAGCCATCCGCCGACGAAATTTCGTCGCGTCTTCTCGAGCTGATTCCAGTAGCCCGCCGCAATCGTGTCAGAGCGCACCCACAATTCGCCGCTTTCGCCGTCGGCGACCGAACGGCCGGCCTCATCGCGCAATTCCAGATCGAATCCGCGCAGCGGCGTGCCGGACGTCAGATAGTCCACGGCGCCCGGCGTGTTCGTGAGAAAGAGATGCCCCGCCTCGCTGGAGCCGACGCCATTGACGATGTCCAGACCGAAACGCTGCTTCCACGCTTCGCCGATATGCGCAGGCAGGGGTTCGCCCGCGGCGAAACACAGACGCCAGTTTTTCGACGCGGCTTCAGGGCGGCATTCCGGGTCGGCGAGAATCGTCGCGTAGAGGCTCGGCACGGCGAAAAACATGGTCGGGTTGAATGCGCGCAACATCTCGAACACAGTGCGCGGGGTCGGTCGCTCCGGGTAGAGGATGGTCGTGGCGCCGACCCAGTTCGGGCAAATCAGCGCGCTGCCTACGCCATAAGCGAAAAACAGCTTGGCGGCGGAAAATACGACGTCGGTCTCGCGATAGCCGATGCGCTGCAGGCCGGCGCTTTCAGCCATCACCCGCGGCGCGCCATGGACGTGCATGACGCCTTTCGGCATGCCGGTCGTGCCGGAGGAATAAAGCCAGTAGGCGATGTCGTCGGCGCAGGTTTGCGCCGGCGCCGCGCCTTCCCTTTCGGCCGAAAGCAATGTCTCGAAGCGGGGCCGGTCGGGCATCCCGCCGCCGACGACGACAATCTCACGAAGGCTCGGCAGGCCCGCGGCTGCTTCCTCGATGGTTGGAAGCAGGGCCGGCGATACGAATGCGACCTTGGCCCGCGAGTCCGCGAGCAGATATCGATACTGGTCGACGGTAAGGCGCGTGTTCATCAGCACGGGCGCAACGCCGGCGCGGACCGCCCCCCAGAACAGGATCGGGAAGTCGACGGTGTCCAGCAGGATGAGCGCGATCCGGTTTTCCTGCTCGACGCCGAGACGCGCCAGCATCGGTCCGACGCGCGCGGCGCTTTCGCTCAATTCGCCGTAGGTGAGATTGCGCGCGGGGTCGATGAAAGCGGCTTTCGCCGCGCGCCCTTCTGCGACGTGACGATCCACGAAATCGACGGCGGCGTTGTAGTCCCGGACGCTCAAGTCGCGCCTCCCGCACGACGTTGCGAAGATGAGAGACTAGCTGTTGAACCGGAGCGTCTCTTGATTTCGGTCATGTCCGACGCGTTTGCTGCAATGCAACGTTTCAAGTCTTGACTTCGGTCAGGCCGGCCAATCGCGCACGTGCAATCTTTCTCGATGGAGGAGAGCGCCATGCACGGATCTGCAAGGCCGCGAAAGCGGCTGCTGCGCGTCGAGATCAACGGACGCTGGCGAGAAGACGCGGTGCTCGACGGCGCGTTGCTGGTGGACTACCTGCGCGAGACGGTTCGTCTCACCAGCGTGAAGACCGGATGCGACGGCGGCGAATGCGGCGCCTGCACCGTTCTGCTGGACGGCGTTGCGGTTTCCGCCTGCCTCACGCTCGCCGTTCGCTGCGAGGGGCGAAGCGTCGAGACCGTGGAAGGATTGTTGAAGCAAGGCCGGCCGAGCCGTCTGCAGCAAGCCTTTCACGAAAGGCTCGGGGCGCAATGCGGCTTCTGCACGCCGGGCATGATCATGGCGTCGGAGGCTCTCCTGCGGCGCAATCCGCATCCGAGCGACGACGAAATCAGGGCGGCGCTCGCAGGGAATCTGTGCCGGTGCACCGGCTATGTGAAGATCATCGAATCCGTGAAGGCCGCATCGGAGGCGTCCTCGTGACGATCGTCTACGAAGCGCGAACGGGCCGCCACGGCGTCCCGCTGATCGACGGCGTCGACAAGGTCACCGGGCGCGCGCTCTATACGGCCGACCTCGACAGGGCCGGCGCCTTGGTCGGCGTCATCCTGCGGTCGCCTGTCGCGCATGCCGAGATCATCCGCGTCGATACATCGAAAGCGCGGGCGCTCGACGGCGTCGCGGCGGTCCTCACCGGCGCCGATTGCCGGGTCGCCTACGGCGTGCTGCCGATTGCGATGAACGAATATCCTCTGGCGCGCGATCGGGTTCGTTACCGGGGCGAGCCGGTCGCAGCCGTCGCCGCAATCGACGAGACGACCGCGCAGCGCGCGCTGGAGCTGATCGAGATCGAATACAGGGAGCTTCCCGCCTATTTCGAATCGACGGATGCCCGCGCGCCGGACGCCGTGCTGCTGCACGACAACAAGCCCGGCAATGTCGAGCGCGAGGTGCATCACGATTTCGGCGATCTCGACGCCGGTTTCGCCGCGGCCGATCTGGTGCGCGAGCACCGCGTCTGCTGCGCGGAGATCAATCACGCGCAGATCGAACCGCACGCCTGTCTCGCCGAGTTCGATCCGTCGAGCGGACGCTTGACCGTGCAGGACGTGTCGCAGGTCGTCTATTACCTCCATCTGATGCTCGCCCGTTGCCTCGAGATGGACGAGGCGCAGATTCGCGTCATCAAGCCGTTCGTCGGCGGCGGATTCGGCGCCCGCGTGGAAGTCCTGAATTTCGAGATCGTGACGGCCATGCTTGCGCGTGCTGCGGGCGGCAAGGTCTTCATGCAGCTGACGCGCGAGGAAACCTTCCTGACGCATCGGTCGCGCCCGCAAACCGACGTCGTGCTGAAGCTCGGCATGCGGAAGGACGGACGGTTCACCGCTTGCGCCTGCGAAGTGACGCAGCGCGGCGGCGCTTATGCGGGCTACGGCGTGGTGACCATCCTCTATGCGGGCGCGCTTCTGCAGGGGATCTATGACATACCGGCGATCAAGTACGACGGTTATCGCGTTTATGCGAACCTGCCGCCGTGCGGCGCGATGCGCGGCCACGGCGGCGTCAACACGCGCTTCGCCTTCGAGACCCTGGTCGACAAAATGGCGCGCGAACTCGGTCTCGATCCTTTCGCCGTTCGCAGGGCCAATCTTTTGCGGGCGCCGACGCAGACGATGAACGGACTGATGGTGCAGAGCTATGGCCTCGCCGAATGTCTGGACGCCGTCGAGAGGGCGAGCGGCTGGAAAGAACGCTTCGGCCGGATGCCGGCGGGCAAGGCCCTCGGCATGGCGTGTTCGCATTACGTGAGCGGTTCTGCGAAGCCGATTCATTTTACCGGCGAACCGCACGCCGTAATCCATCTCAAGCTCGATCACGACGGCGGCGTGACGGCCCTGACGGGAGCCGCCGACATCGGGCAGGGATCGTCCACCATGGTCGCCATAGCGGTGGCGGAAACGCTCGGCGTCGGGCTCGATCGCATCCGCGTCGTCTCGAGCGATACGGCGATCACGCCGAAAGACAACGGCGCCTATTCGTCTCGCATCACCTTCATGGTCGGCAACGCGGCCATCGCCGCCGCGCAAAACCTCAAGATGCTGCTGGTCGAGGCGGCGGCGAAGAAACTCGAATCTGCGCCGGAAGAAATCGTATGCGATGGCGGCGTTTTTCGTGTGGGACAAGGCGGACAGGCGGCGCTGTCGTTCAAGGAGGTCGTGAGCGCGGCGCTGATCGACGAAGGCGCGATTTCCGTCAAGGGCTCGTTCACCTGTCCCGTCGAATTCCAGGGCGGCAAGCATCGCGGCGGGGCTGTCGGTTCGACCATGGGATTCAGCTACGCGGCGCAGGTCGTCGAAACGAGCGTCGACGATGCGACCGGGCAGGTCTCGGTCGACAAGGTCTGGGTCGCGCTCGATTGCGGGCGCGCCATCAACCCGCTCGCGGTCGCGGGCCAGATCGAGGGCTCGGTATGGATGGGGATGGGACAGGCGCTTTGCGAGGAGACGCGCTATCTCGACGGCCTCGCCGCCCACGCGAGTTTTCTCGATTACCGCATGCCGACCATCGTCGAGTCGCCGGCCATCGAAGCGTTCATCGTCGAAAGCAAGGATCCGAACGGCCCGTTCGGCGCCAAGGAAGCGAGCGAGGGCGCGCTTGCGGGCTTTCCTCCCGCTCTCGTGAGCGCTATCGGCCACGCGATCGGCGTCGATCTTCTGGAGTTGCCTGCAACGCCGGACCGTCTTCTCGAAGCGATCGGAAAACGCAGACAGAAGGCTGCGGCTGCAGCCCGCAAGCAGAGAGCCGCCTCATGAGCGTCGAACTCGCGGATGTCGTGGTCGCGCAGCCCGCCACAATCGAGGAAGCAGTCGCGCTCGCGGCGGACGCGGGCGCTCGATACGTCGCCGGCGGTACGGATCTGATCGTCAACATGCGCCGCGGCGTGACGACCGCTGCGCGCCTGGTCGATATTTCCGGGATCGCGGCGCTCAAGACAATCGTCGTCGAGGCGAACGGCGCCGTGATCGGCGGAGGCGTCGAGATCGCACGGCTCGTTGGGCATGATGGAATCGCGCGTCTCTTTCCCGTGATCGCGCAGGCCGCCGTGACGATCGCGGCTCCTGCTCATCGCAATGTCGCGACGGTGGGCGGCAATCTGTGCCTCGATACGCGCTGCATCTATTATAACCAGAGCGAATGGTGGCGGCGTTCGAATGGCTGGTGCCTCAAGAATCGCGGCGACACGTGCCATGTGGCGCCGCGCGGCGAACGCTGCCATGCGGCATTTTCCGGCGATCTGGCGCCGGCGCTCCTGGCGCTCGACGCCGAGGTCGAAATTGCAGGGTCCGCGGGGCGCCGCCGCATGCCGTTGCGCGATCTCTACGTCGAGGACGGGAAGGCGCACCTGACGCTTGCGCCCGGCGAGTTGCTTGTCTGCGTGCGCGTCACGCGAAAGATGGATGCGTTCGCTTACGAAAAGATCCGGCAGAGGGGCGCGATCGACTATCCGCTCGCGGGCGTCGCCGTCGGTCTTACGATGCGGGAGCGCCGTATCGCCGACCTGCGGATCGGCCTGACCGGTCTCGCGTCATATCCGTTCCTGGCCGCGGGATTGGAAAACCTGGTCGGCCGCGAAGTCGACGACGATCTGCTCAAGGAAATCGATCGAGCGGTCCAAAGACAGGCGCAGCCGATGCGCACCACGCTGGCCGCCGCGCACTACCGGCGCCTCGCCGCCGCCGCCGTCGCGCGGCGGCTGGTGGCGCGGCTGGCGGCCTGACCGATCCTATTTGCGCAATGCGCCGCGCGCATTCGCCCTTTCGTCGGACGCAAGCTGGCGAAGCCTCGCAATGTCCTCGATCGTCACGGTCGAGGCGTTCACCGCGACGCCGACCGCGCGCAGGCGCGCAAACGCGCGGGACAAGGATTCCGGCATCAGGCCGAGCTGGCGCGCGATCAGCGCCTTGTCGTAAGGCAAGGCGAAGGAGCATTTGCCTCGCTCGTGCGTCGCGAGCGACCCGAGAAATTCAGCGACGCGCTGCAACCCCGTTTGTCCTTTCAGATGCTCGACCTGGCGCACCAGGTAGTGCAGGTGTTCGGAAATGGACGCGATCATGGATACCGCGATATCCGGAGTCTCCCGGATGCAACGGACCACGTGGTCCGCCGGAATGCGGGCGACCCTCGCGTCGGTCACAGCCTCGGCCGTTACAAGATACCTGTTGCTGGTGAAAGCCGAGGCCTCCGCGAAACTCGCGCCAGCGGTGATCATCTCGACGAGCGCCTCGTCGCCGGCCGCGCTGTTCCTGTAGAGCTTCACCCAGCCGCCGACCACGATGAAGAATGCGGTTGCAGGATCGTCCTGGCGTACGACGACATCGTGCGGCCGCAACACAATCGCATGGGCGGATTGGACGACATGCGCGATGGTTTCCTGTTTGAGCGCACGAAACGCCGCGATGCGGCTGACAATCTGAAGATCGCCCGCCGTCAGCTTCATCAGCGATCTTCGAAGGGATCGAGGTCGATGGCTGTTGTGCGCGACAGGCGCTCGCCCGTCGCCGCGACCTCGTTCGCCGGCACGAGCAGCCGTTCGGGCGACGTTCCGGCCGCCACGTCGCCCGGATTGTTCGGACATCGGGGCTTGCCATCGGTCCAGCACCGGTCGGCGTGGCCGCAAGGCGCGACGCCGCCGAAGATGACCGGCCTGTCGACGAGATGGAGGCCGTCCTCCCCGGCCTCGATCACATGGCCGGCGATACGCGATTGCGCGCACCCCTGCGCGCCGTTGTGAACGCCGCCGAACGTGAAGCCGAGCCCTGCATGCCACAACGCGCAAGCGTCTATTTCGACGAGGACTTCTTCGGACGTGGGGCCGCGGCGCTCAGGCAGAGACGAAGGCGCCGCCGCATCTTCCGGGCCGAGGCTTCCGGATTTCTCTCCCATGGGTTCCTCCGAGCGCTCGAGGCAGCTTTCAACCCAATGAATGCGAGTTTGCGAGCGTCGTGCGTCAGCGCCTTTGACCGACGTCAAACGGGAATGAAAATTCGTCGCTGCGTTGCGAAAGGGAAAGCGGCCGTGGTCGTCATTGCTCAGGATCGGCATCCGCGGGCGGCAGCCCGTCAAAAGCCGGGGCCGCGCTTTCCGACCGCGGACCGGTCGCGCGTCGACGAAGCGCGCCTCCACGATCCCGCCGGCGTCGCGGCGACGCGACAGGCCGCTTATCGCCTGGTTTGCGCTGTCGATGGATGCGTGTATGGCTCAATCAAGAGACGCCTGCGCCGCCGAGTTTTCAAATGAAAGACGATGTGAGCACAAATCAGACCGATTCCCCCGAAACGGCGCCTCTCAAAGGGTTCTTCCCGGACGGCCCGGTGATGGCCGTCGCGCAAGCCATTATGGACGCCATTCCGGTTATGGTGGCGGTCTTCGATCAGTCGCTGCGGTACATTTACTGC
>JAGWTW010000212.1 GCA_028868735.1 Hyphomicrobiales bacterium
AGCGCTCCACGAGAATCGCGCGCGCGCCGTCGAGCGCGTCCTCGGCTGTCGCAACCGCATCGGCCTTCACGTAGCCCGCAGCCTGCGTCTTCGGCTCGAGATCGGGATGGGCGATCAGCGCGTCCGCCAGCGGATCCAGCCCGTTTTCGCGCGCAATCTGCGCTTTCGTTCGGCGCTTGGGCTTGTAGGGCAGATAGATGTCCTCGAGCCGCGCCTTGGTGTCGGCGGCGTTGATTTGCGCCTCGAGCGCGGCGTCGAGCTTTCCCTGCGCGGAGATCGACTCGAGGATCGCCTTGCGGCGGTCCTCGAGCTCGCGCAGGTAGCGCAGCCGCTCTTCGAGATTGCGCAATTGCGTGTCGTCGAGCGCTCCCGTCGCCTCCTTCCGGTACCGCGCGATGAACGGCACTGTCGCCCCGCCGTCGAGCAGTTCGACGGCGGCCGCCACCTGGCGTTCCGCAACGGACAATTCTTCGGCGATTCTGAGCGCGATTGATTTCATGGACGACCGACTCGGGGGATGTAGTCTCGGGCGGTCTTGGTAGGAGCAGCCGGCAGCCGCGTCAAAGCGGCCTGTGGACGATCAAAATGGCGTCGCGGCGGTCGAGCCCTAACCCGGCCTTAACCGGACAAGGTTAACGTGACGGACCTTCGTTGCGTTACCCCGGACCCCTCCTCACATGACATTCGACGCGTGGATCGCCAAAATTCTCGGCGCGCTGAAAGAGGAGGACGGCGCGGTTCCCCGACCGAAGGTCAATCTCAATCCCGTGGAAGTCCGTGAGGTGCGGTTTGCCGCGCTCGACCGCGCGCCGCCGTCTGCCCCGCCATCGGTCAAGACGCATCCGGCGGAGATTTCGGCCTCCCCTGCCGCGCGGCCGAACGACGCGGCCGACTTCGGTTTCCGCGCGCCCGCGCCCGTTCCGGCGCCGGCGGTCCAGCCAGCCCCGAGCGTGCGCAAATCGCAGCCGCCGATGCGCGCTGCGCTTCTGCAGACGACGGCGACCGGCGCGATCCGCTACATCCGCACCAGCGACGCCGAACTCGCGCTGCGCCGGGCCGAGCAGGCGCGCATCGAAGCCGAGCAGATGGCGGCCGAGCTCATCCGCATGGCCGCATCGCAGAAGGAGCAGGCGGAACGCAAGCCCTCCTGGGTTCGCTTCTCGCGCACGCCGGACAACCTGCTGAAGAAGAAGTCGCCGGAGCCCGCCGACTCCGGGCCGCCCGCGGCCATTGAAGCGCCCGCCCAAATTTCGGAGACGCAGGCGCCGGAGCCGGTCGCCGCTGCCGAGGTCGCCGCCATCGTCGATCTCGTCAATTGCCTGCATCAGGATGTCCGCACGCCGCGTCAGCCGCTGGTCGAGATTCTGATTCCGCGCTCGCCGGCGATGGCGCGCACCGACATATTCCTCGGCGACGCCGCCGCGCGCGTGAACATCGAAGAATATGACGCGCCGGATTTGCAGCGCGCGCCCACCGGCCGGCGCTTCCATCCGCAACACAATCCGCTCGTTCGTTCCGAGATCGACAGGCTCGCCGAAATGTTGCGGTCGTCCACGCAGGACGATACGCCGTCGGACGAAGATGCGCGTGCGCGCGCGCTGGTCGAGACAAAGCCAGTCGTCGAAACGCCGCGAGAAAAGGCGCGCGTCCGCGTCAAAGCCGCAATGCAGCCCTCGCAAACGGCGACGACGCAGACCCCGGCCGCTCGCGCGAGGCCGACCCGCCCGCGGGCGAGACTCGCGGGCGGCTTCGATATGCCGGCGCTCGAGCTCCTGCGCGAACACGAAGAGAGCCTCTACGCCGTCATGGCGCCGGAGCACCTCGACGACAATGCGCGCGAGCTGGAGGGGGTTCTCGAAGACTTCAACGTCAAGGGCGAGATTGTGAACGTCCGTCCTGGTCCGGTTGTGACGTTGTACGAGCTCGAGCCTGCGCCGGGGGTGAAGTCCTCGCGCGTGATCGGGCTTGCCGACGACATCGCCCGGTCGATG
>JAGWTW010000019.1 GCA_028868735.1 Hyphomicrobiales bacterium
CTGCATGCCCATGCGCCCGGCCAGCGGCGCATAGATGTCGAGCGTCTCCTCGGCGATGCGCTTGCGTTTGTCCGGCGGCACGAAATGCAACGTGCGCATGTTGTGCAGGCGGTCCGCGAGCTTGACGAGGAGAACGCGCACGTCGTCGGCGATCGCAAGCAGCAGCTTCCGGAAATTCTCGGCTTGCTCGGCGCGCTTGGAGACGAGATCGAGCTTTTTGATCTTGGTCAGGCCGTCTACAAGACGCCCGATGTCCGGCCCGAAGACCCGGTCGATCTCCTCGCGCGTCGCGCCGGTGTCCTCGATCGTATCGTGCAGGACGGCGGCGACGATCGTCGCGTCGTCGAGCCCGAGGTCCGTAAGAATTGCGGCTACTTCGAGCGGATGCGAGAAATAGGGATCGCCCGAGGCGCGCTTCTGCGCGCCATGCGCCTTCATTGCGTACACATAGGCGCGGTTCAGCAGATCCTCGTCCGCATGCGGATTATATCTCCGCACGCGTTCGACAAGTTCGTACTGCCGCATCATTTCGAAAAGAACCCCACTGCCGGACGATTCGAATAATCGGACCGGCGAGGGGATGTGACAAGCGCGCCGGCGACGGCCTGCGCCGCCACGCCGCAATTACTCGCCGTCGTCTTCCGTCTCGGCCGGGGGCACCAGCCCCTCGAGGCCGCGCAGAAGGTCTTCTTCGGTCATCCGGTCGAACTGAACTTCGCCAGTGCTGGAATCCACGGTCGGCTCGGCGCTGACGAGCGCAGGCACGGCCTCGCTTTCGGGCTCGTCCACTTCGACATGCTTCTGAAGGGAGTGGATGAAATCTTCCTCGAGATCTTCCGGAGTCAGCGTGCCGTCAGCGATTTCGCGCAGCGCGACGACCGGGTTCTTGTCGTTGTCGCGATCGACGGTGATCTGCTGCCCGGATGAGATCATGCGGGCGCGGTGGGCGGCGAGCAGGACGAGATCGAACCGATTCTCGACCTTCTCGATGCAATCTTCGACGGTGACGCGCGCCATGGCGGGGCGGCTCCTGCTTGCGGGAGGAATGGAGGAGGCGGTTCATTACACGCTCCCGCCCCGCAGTGCAACTTTGCGCGGGGGCGAGCGGAAACCGCCTCAATTTCAACGCAAAACGCGCGCATATTAGAAACGTTCCGAAATGAACTGTTGAGAATTTTTGCTTTTTTATCAACATTTAAGCAAGATTCTTACCGCGATTGAACTTGACTGTGCGCCGGTGAAGCGCAAGGTAGCGCAGGTGTGCTGGCGGCGTTTGCTGCTGGAGAACCGTTTGGCCGCCCCCCAAGGCCGGTTTGCGTTCGAGGTGAAACGGGTTCCTCGAGCCGGACAAGCATAATCTCGTCCCCGTTGGCGCATCGCCGATCGGGACGAACCCGTTCTATAGAGAACAAGATGGCCGAGCAGGAAAGAATTGCTCTCTTCATCGACGGCGCCAACCTCTACGCGACCGCGAAAGCATTGAATTTCGACATCGATTACAAGCGCCTGCTCAAGGAATTCCAGTCCAAGGGGCGTCTCGTGCGGGCGTTCTACTACACCGCGCTGGTCGAAGACCAGGAATATTCCGCGATCCGGCCGCTGATCGACTGGCTCGACTACAACGGTTATTCCGTGGTCACCAAGCCGACCAAGGAATTCGTGGATTCCACCGGTCGCCGCAAGGTCAAGGGCAACATGGACATCGAACTCGCGGTCGACGCGATGGAGATGGCCGAGCATCTCGATCACATCGTGCTGTTCTCCGGCGACGGCGACTTCCGCTCGCTGGTGGAGGCGATCCAGCGCAAGGGCGTCCGTGTTTCGGTGGTCTCCACCATCACGACGCAGCCGCCGATGGTGGCTGACGAGTTGCGTCGCCAGGCGGACGAATTCCTCGACATCGTCCACCTCGTCGCCAAGATCGGCCGCGATCCGGCCGAGCGCGTCGAGCGGATGCAGCGCTACCACGAGCGTCGTCCCGCGGTCGCCCCCAACCCTGCCTACGACGATCAGGGCTGATTTGTTCTCGGCCCGGGCCGAACCGGACCGCGACTGCCCGCGCTGCGCCAGGCTGGCGGACTTCCGTCGACAGGCGCGGGAGCGTGAGCCGGGCTGGTTCAATGCGCCCGTCCCCGCCTTCGGCGCGCCGTCCGCGCGGCTGCTTATCGTTGGCCTTGCGCCGGGTTTGCAGGGGGCGAACCGGACGGGGCGTCCCTTCACCGGCGACTACGCCGGCGACCTGCTCTACGCGACCTTGCTGGAATTCGGGTTCGCCGCCGGCGTCTACGCTGCGCGGCCCGACGACGGTCTGCGACTCGTCGAGACGGCCATCGTCAACGCCGTGCGCTGCGTGCCCCCCCAGAACAAGCCATTGCCCGCCGAAATGGCCCAGTGCAGGCCGTTCCTGGAAGCCGCGCTCGACGAAATGCCCCGGCTGCACACCATCGTCGCATTGGGGCGGATCGCGCACGAAAGCGTGCTGCGCGCGGCGAGCGCAAAACTGTCCGGCCATCCCTTCGGCCACGGGGCGGAATTCGCGCTGCCGATCGGCGGACGCGACGTGGGCCTGATCGATAGCTATCATTGCTCCCGCTACAATACGAACACCGGCGTGCTGACGCCGGCCATGTTCCGGGCCGTTTTCGCGCGGGCGCGCGAGCGGTTGGGACCGGTAAAGCGGCGTTAAGCGCGCACTGGTCTACTGCGCCCTCCGGAAGGGCGGCATGCAACAGCTCATCGCGATCCAGATTCTGCGCGCCTTCGCCGCTGCGATGGTCGTCTTCAATCACGCCCAGAACGACGCTGGCCGCACCGCGGCCGAGGCGGGCGCCGAATTCGCGCGCGCCTTCCCCTTGCCCTGGGCCTCCGGCGTCGATCTGTTTTTCGTCGTGTCCGGCTTCGTCATGGTCTTCTCGTCGGAGAAGTTGTTCGCCACGCCGGGCGGCGGCGGCGCATTCCTGCGGCGCCGGATCGCGCGCATCGCGCCGATGTACTGGATCGCGACGTCGATCTTTCTGGTCGCCGTGCTGCGCGGCGCAGGCGCCGGCAAGGTCCCTGCCCCCTCGTTCGCCGAAATCGTCGCTTCCTTCGCCTTCGCGCCCTGGCCGCGCGCGATCGACGGCGCGCCGCGTCCGATCCACTCGCTGGGCTGGACGCTCGAATACGAGATGTTCTTCTATTTCGTTTTCGCGATCTTCCTCTGGTTGCCGCGCGCCCGCGCGGTCGGCGCTGTCGCCGGCGTCCTGCTCGCATTCGTCGTCTGGCATGTCGTCGCGGATCCGCAGAACGTCGCGCTCGCGTTCTGGAGCGATCCGATCGTGCTGGAGTTTGCGGCGGGCATGGGAATAGCGCTGGCGTTTCGACGCGGCCTTCGCTTGTCGGTCGTCGGCGCCGCCCTGCTCGGCGCGGCCGGCGTCGTCGCTCTTGCGCTGGACCCGATGCATGCCGCAGACGAAGCCGTCGATGCGCTCGATCCGAACGGCTTCATGCGCCTGTTCTCATGGGGCGCGCCGATGGCGGCGATTTTCGCAGCGGCGACGCTCGGCCCCGCGCCGTCGGCCTCTCCGTTCGCGCGCGCGCTGGCAAAGATCGGCGACGCGTCCTACGCGCTCTATCTGTTCCATCCGCTTGCGCTCATCCTGATGCGAAAAGCCTGGATCGCCGCTCATTTCGATCGCGCCTTCGGCTATTGGCCGCTCGTTGCGGTCTCCTGCGTCGCCTCGATCGCGCTCGCGCTGGCCGTTTATCGGTGGGTCGAAACGCCCGTGACGCGGATCGCGCAACGCCTGCTCGTGCGCAACGCGCCCGCGCGAAGCGCAGAGGCGCGCGTCGCGCAGGGCTGAGCGGCGATTTGCCAAACGGCGCCGGGAGCGCGAACATCGCCGGGCTGAGAGCGGGAGCCTCCATGACCGATCAAGCAGCGACCGATGAAGCAGCGCCGGCGCCGTTCCAGTTCGCGGACGGAGAATCCTACGAACGTTTCATGGGACGCTGGAGCCGGCGCGCCGGCGAACAATTTATCGATTGGCTCGAGGCGCCGCGGGCCGCGGACTGGATCGACATCGGCTGCGGCAACGGCGCCTTCACCGAAACGCTGATTTCCCGCTGCGCGCCGAAAAGCGTTGCGGCCGTCGATCCGTCGGAGCGACAGCTCGCCTACGCGCGCACGCGCCGGGCTTCGAAACTCGCGCGATTCGAGCGCGGCGATGCGCAGGCGC
The DNA here is from genome assembly GCA_028868735.1 of Hyphomicrobiales bacterium. Classification (GTDB taxonomy): domain Bacteria; phylum Pseudomonadota; class Alphaproteobacteria; order Rhizobiales; family Beijerinckiaceae; genus JAJXWB01. The sequence continues at coordinate 4,218 of JAGWTW010000019.1, forward strand.
TTTCCTTCTCCGAACGGAGTTTCGACGTCGCAACCATGGCGCTGGTGATCGCCTTTCTTCCGGATGCGCCGAAGGCGGTCGCCGAAATGTATCGTGTGCTGCGGCCCGGCGGCCTCGCCGCGACATACATGTGGGACATGCCGGCCGGCGGCGCGCCGGTCTCGCCGATGAACGCCGCCTTCGTCGCGCTCGGCGCGCCGCGGCCGGTCATGCCCGGCGCCGCGTGGTTTTCAACACGAGCGATGGTCGACCTCTGGCAGGGGGCCGGCTTCGTCGACGTCGAAAGCTGCACGATCCGCATACCGGTGGAATATGCCGACTTCGACGATTTCTGGACCGCGAATATCGCGAAGGGATCGCCTGTACATGCGGTTGTCGTCGCGCTCGCCGACGAAAAACGCCGCCAATTGCAGGACCGGCTTCGGGCGAGCCTCCCGACCGCAGCGGACGGGCGCATCGCCTACGAATCCTTCGCCAACGCCGTAAAGGGGAGAAAGCCGCGATGATCGTCACCGTCTTCCGCTCCCGTCTCAAGCCAGAAGCGCACGACGATTATTATCCGATGGCCGAACGCATGAGCGAACTCGCGCGGAAAATGCCGGGCTATGTCTCGCACAAGGTCTTCACCGCCGACGACGGCGAACGCGTCACCATCGTCGAATTCGCCGACGAGGAGAGCCATCGCGCCTGGGCGCAGCATCCCGAACATCGCGCGGCGCAGGCCACGGGTCGGCGCGATTTCTATTCGGAATACAAACTGCAGGTCTGCGAGGTGAAGCGGGAATCGCGCAAGGCTCCGGAATAGCTAGCCGCGGTCGCGCAGCAGCCTGCCCTTTTCGCGCGCCCAGTCGCGTTTCTTTTCGGTCTCGCGCTTGTCGTGCAATTGCTTGCCTTTCGCGAGCGCCACCTCGAGTTTCGCCCTGCCCCGGTCGTTGAAGTAGATTTTCAACGGCACGACGGTCATGCCCTCGCGCTCGATGCCCTGCGCGAGTTTCGCGATCTCGCGCATTTTCAGGAGCAGCTTGCGCGGCCTCTTCGGCTCGTGGTTGAAGCGGTTGCCGCCTTCGTATTCGGGAATCGTGGCGTTGATCAGCCACATCTCGCCGTTGCGGTCGACGCTCGCGTAGCTTTCCGCAATCGTCGCCTTGCCCGTGCGCAGCGACTTGACTTCCGTGCCGGTGAGGACGAGGCCTGCCTCGAATTTTTCCCCGATCTCGTAATTGTAGCGCGCCTTGCGATTGTCGGAGGCGATCTTGAAATTTGATTTCGGTTTCTCGGTCAATTTTCTCGTCGAACCCGCCGATTGTCGGTCCCGACGCCGCAAGGCGGCGATCGGAACTCCAGGGAAACGCCGATCGGTCTGGTCTCCCGCTTGCGCGGAACGGGCACCGATCAGCCGTTCAGAACGCCCGCATGCGCCATCGCCGCGCCAATGGCCTTCTTCGTGGGCTCGGTCGAAGGCACGAGCGGCAGCCGCACTTCCTCGCTCGCGCGCCCCAGCAGGCTCAGTCCATATTTGGCGCCGGTGACGCCGGCTTCAAGGAAGGTCGCCGCATGCAAGGGGACGAGCCTGTCCTGAATTTTCAGCGCCTCGTCGTACTTGCCCGCGAGCGCGGCGTTCTGCATGTCCGCGCACTGGCGGGGCGCCACGTTCGAGACGACGGAGATGCAGCCGTGCGCGCCCGCCGCCATGCAGGAGAGCGCAGTGATGTCGTCGCCCGACATCTGGATGAAATCCGGCCCCATCGCCTGACGTTGCAGCGAGATGCGGCCGATATTGCCGGTTGCGTCCTTCACGCCCACGACATTCTTCAGTTCGTAGCACCGCTTCATCGTGTCGACCGACATGTCGATCACCGAACGCGGCGGAATATTGTAGATGATGATCGGAATGCCGATCGCCGCGTCGACCGCCTTGAAGTGCTGGTAGAGCCCCTCCTGGTTCGGCTTGTTGTAATAGGGCGTAACCACCAGCACCGCCGATGCGCCCGCCTTTTCCGCGTGCTTGGCCAGTTCCACCGCCTCGCGCGTGTTGTTCGAACCCGCGCCGGCCACCACCGGTGCGCGACCGCGCGACTCGGCGATGCAGATCTCGACGACCTTGCGGTGCTCTTCGTGCGAGAGCGTAGGGCTCTCGCCGGTCGTGCCGACCGGCACGAGCCCGTGCGTGCCGCTTTCGATCTGCCAATCGACCAGTTTGCGGAATGCGGCCTCGTCCAGCGCGCCGTCCCGGAAAGGGGTCACCAGCGCCGTATAAGAGCCTCTGAAATCAGCCGTTCCGCTCATCTTGCCATCCCGACGGCCGGGGCCGCCCTTTGCATCGTCAAATCCGCGCCGCAATCGGCGGGCTTTCTGGGAGACAGAGACATAGCCGCACAGCGCCCGAGGGGAAAGGGCCTGCGCCGCGCCCGGTCTGCGGCTCATGGTTATCGTTTCGTTAACGGAAGCAGCGCAGGCTCCTGCGCGTCGATCCGGAGCAGATGAATTGAGCGTGGAAACGAAGCGATCGCGCGGCAGGCGCGCAGCCGGCTATACCGCCGCTGCGGCGGTTGCGGCTTGCTGCCTCGTCGCGCCCAGCCCTTTTTCCACGCAGACCGGTCAGGGAACCGCAAGGCTCGCGCTCGCTTCGACGGAAGCGCTGCCCTCCGGATTTCTGTTCGACCCGCGCGAGGCGACGGTCGAGCCCAAGCCCGAACCGCAGCCCGTGACCGCCCTGCCCCAGCCGCAAACCGCGAGCCTCGACCCGACCGCGGCGATCGAAGCGGTCGCCCCGACAGGCCCCTCGCACCGCGGCGCGCCGCTCGTTCCGCCGCTGGTTTCGGCTTACGCCCGCATTCCCGATCCCGCCGAACCCGGCCTCACCATCGATCCGGCCGATCGTCTCGGTCTCGATCTTTCCGGCCTGCGCGAGGCGCTTGCGGCCTATCGCAGCGGCGACTTTGCGGCTGGCGACGCTGCAGAGGCCGGATCTAAAAACCCGCTCGTTACGACTGCGATCGAATGGACGGCGTTGCGCACGCATCCGATCGAGGCCGGGTACAGGCGCATCGCCGCCTTCGTGTCGAGCCACCCGGATTGGCCGATGAACGATTGGCTGCGGCGCGTCGGCGAGGAAGCGCTCTACGCGGCCAAACCATCTCCCGAAAAAGTCATCGCCTTTTTCGGCGCCGGCCAGCCTTCGACGCCGCTCGGCCGTCTCGCGCTGGCGCAGGCCCTGTTCGACTCCGGCTCTGTCGACGCCGCACATGCGCTCGCGCGAAAAATCTGGCGCGACGACAACCTGCCGGTTTCGCTCGAAGCCGCGTTGCTGAAAACGTTCGGCGGCGCGCTGACCGCCGCCGATCGCAAGTACAGGGCCGACCGCCTGCTCTACAAGGACCAGACGGCGGCAGCGCTGCGCGCTGCGAGCCACGCCAACGACGACGAACTGGCGCTGGCGCGATTGCGATCCGCCGCCAACAACGACGTCGCGACGGACAAGATGTTTTCCGACGCGCCTGCGTCGGTGAAGAACGACGCGGGCTTCATATTCGCGCGCATCCTCTTTCTCGAACACGCAAACCGGCTGGCCGAGGCCGCGGCGCTGATGCAGACCGCGCCGCGGGACCGAGAACAGATCATCGACGGCGACGTCTGGTGGAACGAGCGCCGCGATCTGGCCCGCAAGCTTCTCGACGCCGGCGATTATGCGGCGGCTTACCGAATTTGCGCCGGCCACGCCGCGCAAAGCAATGATCTCCAGGTCGAGGCCGAATTCCACGCAGGCTGGATCGCGCTGCGCTATCTCGGCGCGCCCGCGATCGCCTCCGTCCATTTCGATCGCGCCATGTCGCTTGCGCGCACGCCGATCTCACGCGGGCGTGCAGCCTATTGGCGCGGCCGCGCGGCGGAAGCCGCCGGCGCCGACGCAGCGCCCTATTACGAAAAGGCCGCGGTCGAAGCGACGACATTCTACGGCCAGCTTGCACGGCTGCGCCTCGGCCGCACCGACGTGCCGATCCGCTTTGCGCCGGTGGAAGCCAAAGGCGCCGACCGCGCAGAGAGCGTGCGCGCCATCGAGCTTCTCTATGCGATCGGCGCGAAGGATCTCGCGGTGCCGCTCGTCTATGCGGCGGCCAAGACGTTCGAGGATCCCGCGCAGATGTCCGCGCTCGCCGACGTCGTCGTGAAGGACCGCGATGCGAAAGTCGCGCTCACCTTCGGCAAGTTCGCGTCTCAGCACGGCTTCCCGATCGACGATGTCGCCTTCCCGACTTATGGCGTTCCCGCCTTCACCGCCTTCGCCAATTCAGCGTCGCTGCCGGTGGTCTACGCCATCGCGCGGCAGGAAAGCGCTTTCGATCCGAAGGCGCATTCGAGCGCCGGCGCCATGGGCCTGATGCAGATGATCGCGTCGACCGCGCGTCGCACCGCGCAGCGTGTGGGCGTCGGCTTCGATGCAGGGCGCATGACCAGCGATCCCGCGTTCAACGCGCAGCTCGGCGCCGCGCATCTCGGCGATCTCCTGAAAGAGCAGCGCAATTCGCTCATCCTGACGTTCGCGGCCTACAACGCCGGCGGCAAGCGCGTGCGGGAATGGATCGCCGCGCACGGCGACCCGCGCAGCCCCAACGTCGATCCGATCGACTGGATCGAGCGGATCCCGATCGCCGAGACGCGCAATTACGTGATGCGCGTGATGGAAAATTACACCGTCTATCTCGCCCGCATCGGCGGCGAGCCGGCGCAGGCCGCCGCGCCGCTGCGCAAGGAAGCGCGGATGTAGGACGGCTTCCGGCCTCGAATGCTTTCCATCATTGCGAGGAGCGCGACGCGCCGATCCAGAGCCGTGGCGCGACTCCCGGATTTGCTTCGCATTAATTGCAATGACGTGAGTCCGCCCCTTGCGCGCCCTCGCCGCTATTGCCGCGCCATTTCCGTCGCCGCCACCGCCTCGCCGTCGAGCGCCTGGTCGTCGTCCATCGTCACCGTCACCTTGCGCAACAGCCCTGTGAAGGCGAAGGGCGCCGCATAATCGCCGACCGGGCTCGACCGGTCGAAGCCGATATCGAGCCCCGACCAGGCGATGAGCGTGACGAAACCGAGCGGCGTCTCGACCGAGCCGGCCTCCGCGCCATCGATCGTCAGCGTGTAGCGGCTCACCCCCTGCCCCACGCCGAACTGCGGCGGACTGATCCGCGTAACCCTTCGCACGCGAACCCCGAGCCTGCGGTCGCCCGACGCGAGCGCACGGTCCGACGTCACGACCGTATGGACGCCGCCGATGTTGAGGTCGTGCACGAGCCTTCCGCCTTTAACGTAGAGCGTATAGCCGGACGTTGCGTCGCCATGCGCGATCAGCACGCCCTCGGCGCTTGCGTCCGGCAGATTCACATCGGCCTCGATCGAATAGGAACGCGAACGCACGTCGGGCGCGACATCGGTCGGCACATGGCCCATGCCGTGATGGAACGTGAATCTTTTTCGAGCGCCGTGGAAGCGCGCAGCGCTTTCGGCGAAACGCGGGCCGAAGCGATCGTCGAGCGGCAGAACCTGATTGGCTTCCGCCTCTTTCCACCAGAGATCGACGAGCTCTTTCAGTTTCTCCGGCTTTTCGGCCGCGAGATCCTTCGTCTCTGAAAAATCGTGATCGAGATGGTAGAGCTCCCACTTGTCGTTGTCGAAGGGCGTGCCCGACGGATGGAACGCGACCGCCTTCCAGCCGTCCTTCCAGAGGCCACGATGCCCGAACATTTCGAAATATTGCGGAGCCGCGCGCGACGGCGCCTTCGCATCGAACAGGCTCGCCTTGAAGCTGACGCCTGTCATCGGCTGCTGCTTCACGCCGTTGATCGTTTCCGGCGCGGTCGCGCCGACGATGTCGAGCAGCGTCGGCGTCAGGTCGCTGCAATGAGCGAACTGATGCCGCAGCTCGCCGCGCGCAAGGATTTTCTTCGGCCAGGAGATGACGAGCGGATCGCGAATGCCGCCGCCGTGCGTGTTCTGCTTGTAGCGGCGCAGCGGCGTGTTCGACGCCATCGCCCAGCCCAGCGGAAAATTCGTGTGCGACTTCGGGCCGCCGATCTCGTCGAGCAGCTTGACCTTCTCGTCCATCGTCTCGAAGCGGAAATTGTAGGGGCCCATGGCGTTGAACACGCCGAGCGGGCCGCCCTCCTGGCTCGCGCCATTGTCGGACATGACGATGACGAGCGTGTCGTCGCGAATGTCGGCGCGTTCGAGGAAGCCGATCAGGCGCGCGAGATGCTGGTCGGCGTGATCGAGCATGGCCGCATAGGCGCCTTGCAAGCGCGTGAAGACGAGCTTTTCGTCGGCGCTGAGATCGTTCCATGCACGCACGAAATCGTTGCGCGGCGGCATGTTCGTATTGTCGGGCACGACGCCCATCGCCTTCTGTCGCGCGAGGCGCCGCGATCGTTCTTCGTCCCACCCCTCCGAAAATTCCTTGTCGTAGGCGCGGATGAGATCGGCCGGCGCCTGATGCGGCGCATGGCAGGCGCCGAGCGCGACCCACGTGAGCCACGGTTGGTCGGGCCGGTCGGCCGTATGGTCGGCGATGAAACGGATCGCCTTGTCGACGAGATCGGCGGTGAGATGGTAGCCGGTCTCGTACGTGCCGGGCGGCGTGACGTGCGTATTGTCGGCGACGAGTTCAGGCGCGTACTGATCCGTCTCCGCGTCGAGGAAACCATAGAAGCGGTCGAAACCGCGCGCGAGCGGCCAGCCGTCGAACGGCCCCGTAGCGCCGCTCTCGGTCAGCGGCGTCACGTGCCACTTGCCGATCATGTAATTGCGGTAGCCGACCATGCGCAGCATTTCGGCGAGCGTGCCGGCCTCCTTGGCGATCTTGCCGCGATAGCCGGGAAAGCCTGAGTCGAAATTGGCCAGACACCCGACGCCGACGGCGTGATGGTTGCGGCCCGTCAGCAGCGCCGCGCGCGTCGTCGAGCACATCGCGGTCGTGTGGAATCCCGTGTAGCGCAGGCCCTCGGCCGCCAGCCTGTCGATCGTCGGCGTGCGGATCGTCGAACCGTAGCAACCGAAATCCGAGAAGCCGACGTCGTCGAACAGGACGATCAGAATATTCGGCGCGCCCTCCGGCGCCCGCTTGCTGTCTGGCCACCAAGGCTGCGACTCCTTGATGGTGCGCCCGATTTTGCCGCCGAATTTCTCGCTGTTCATGCTCTCTGCTCTTGCGCGTTTCCCGGCGCGATCATCGTGGCGGCGGAATGGAGACGCAAGGGATTTCGCCCGGTTTGACCGATCGGCGGCGTCGGCTACTATCGCGTCATCCTCCCGCGCCCTCGGCCGTTTTCCGGAGTTCCCGCATGTCCGCTCAAATCCAGCCGTTGAAGCAGGCGACGACGCCATCGGTCGAAGCCGCCATCCGCGTCGATCTCGCCGCCTGCTATCGTCTCGTTGCGCTGTACAATTGGGACGATCTCGTCTTCACCCACATTTCCGCGCGCATCCCGGGCCCTGAACACCATTTCCTCATCAATCCCTACGGAATGATGTTCGAGGAGATCACCGCGAGCAGCCTCGTCAAGATCGACATGAAGGGAATGCCGGTCGGCGAAACCAGCTATCCGGTCAATCCCGCGGGCTTCACCATTCACTCCGCCGTGCACGAAGTGCGCGAGGACGCCGGCTGCGTGATGCATCTGCACACGCCTGACGGCACGGCCGTGTCGTCTTCGAAGGAAAAGCTGCTGCCGCTGAACCAGACCGCGCAGCTCGTGACGCCCGATCTCGCCTTCCACGATTACGAAGGCGTGGCGCTCGACCACGACGAGCGCCCGCGTCTGCAAAAGGATCTCGGAACCAAGAACATCATGCTCCTGCACAACCACGGAACGCTGACGGTCGGCAAGACCTGCGCGGAAGCCTTCCTGCGCATGTACTACCTGGAGCGCGCCTGCACGATGCAGGTCCGCACGCGCATGCTCGGCGGCCCGGAACGCGACTATCCCGTCGCGCAGGACGTGATCGAGAAGAACGCCGCGCTGGTCGCGGGCGACGGCTTCGGCGCGCTCGCCCAGAAGCTCGTCTGGCCGGCGTTGCTGCGCAAGCTCGACCGGATCGATCCGTCGTTCCGGACCTGAACGATCGATCGCCGAAACCGATGCGCATCTTCGCCGCCATTCTCGGAACCGAGACCAACACCTTCGCGCCTCTGCCCACCGGCCTCGCCGAATTCGAGCCGATCGAACCGACGCCGGGCGGGCCGCCCGATGAGATGAAGCATCCTTTCGCGCAGATCATCCGCGCCGTACGCGAACGGGCGCGGCGCGACGGGCACGAGGTCGTCTGCGGGCGCGGCGCCTTCGCGACGCCGGGCGGGCTCACCACGCGGCGCGCCTACGAAACCCTGCGCGACAGATTGCTGGACGATCTGCGCGCGGCGCTCCCCGTCGACATCGTCGCGCTCGGCCTGCACGGCGCGATGATCGCCGACGGCTACGACGACGCCGAGGGCGATTTTCTCGCGCATGTGCGTCGCCTCGTCGGCCCGCAGACGATCGTCGCCGCCGAACTCGATCTGCACGGCCATCTGACGCAGCAGAAGGTCGACAGCGCCGACATTCTCGTTTTCTTCAAGGAATATCCGCACACCGACATCTACGAACGCGCGGTCGAGGTCGTCGACCTTGCTGTCGCAGCGGCCGAAAAGCGCATCAAGCCGGTCATGTCGGTCTTTGACCCGAAGATGATCTCGGTCTTCCACTCCTCGCGCGAACCGACGCGTTCCTTCGTCGATCGCATGACGGCGCTCGAAGGCAGGGACGGCGTTCTGTCGGTTTCGCTCGTCCACGGTTTTCCCTGGGGCGATTGTCCGGAATTCGGCACGAAAATTCTCGTCGTCACCGACAACCGCAAGGCGTACGGCGACGCGCTCGCCGAACAGCTCGGCCGCGACGTGATCGCCATGCGCGAAAAGACGCTCGCCGACTACATGACGCCCGATCATGCGATCGACGTCGCGAGCAACACGCAGGGTTGCGTCGTCGTCGCCGATTCCGCCGACAATCCCGGCGGCGGCGCGGCGGGCGATTCCACCTTCGTGCTGGCGCGCATGATCGCGCGCGGCGTGGCCGACGCCGCGCTCGGGCCATTGTGGGATCCCGGCGCCGTCGCCCATTGCTTTGCCGCCGGCGAAGGCGCGCGGCTCGCGCTGCGCATCGGCGGCAAGACGTCCGCCGCTTCCGGCGATCCGCTCGACGTCGAGGCGCTCGTGCTGAAATGCGTCCGCGACGCGAAGATGATCGATGCGTTCGGACGCGGCGAAAAAGCGACCGCGCTGATGGGCGACAGCGCCGCCATACGCGTCGGCGGCGTCGACATCGTCCTCAACGCCTGTCGCACCCAGGCGATGGGCGACGTGTTCACGCCGCTTGGAATCGACTGGCGCGCAAAGCGGCTCGTCGTCGTCAAGTCCTCGCAGCATTTCTATGCGGCCTACGCGCCTTCCGCCGTGAAAGTGCTCTATGTGCAGACGCCAGCCAGCATGACGATGGACTGGAACTCCCTGCCCTTCCGCAAGCGGCCGGACGGCGTCTGGCCGTTCGAGCGATGACCGTGGGCCGATGCTCGTCCCGGCGAGCACGGCAAGGACCGAGCCTTATCCATGCGCCTTCAGCCCACACATGAGTTCGTCTCCGCACCCGACGGGTTGAAGCTGCACTATGCGCAATGGGGCGACCGCCTCGCGCCGGGCGCGCCGGTCGTCTGCCTGCCCGGCCTCGCGCGGACGACGGAGGATTTCGGACCTTTGGCCGAGGCCCTCGCAAACGGCGGGACGCCGCGCCGCGTGCTCGCGCTCGATTATCGCGGCCGCGGCCGCTCCGAATACGATCGCGACTGGAAGAATTACGATGTGCGCATCGAGAACGACGACATTCTCGCCGTGCTCGACGCGGCCGAGGTCGCGCGCGCGATCTTCGTCGGCACGTCGCGCGGCGGGCTTCACGCGATGACGCTCGCCGCCGTGCGGCCGACGCTGATCCGCGCGACCGTGCTCAACGATATCGGCGCCGTCGTCGAACCGCTCGGGTTGCTGCGCATCAAGGGCTATGTCGGCAAATTGCCTGCGCCGCGCACATGGGACGAAGCGGTCACGATCGCAAAATCCGTCATGAGCGCGCATTTCACCGGACTGTCGGACGCCGATTGGCGCGCCTATGCGCACATGACCTTCGCCGAAAAGGACGGCAGGCTGGCCGCGCGCTACGACCCGAAGCTCGCCAGGACGCTGGAGGCGATCGGGCCGGACATGCCGCGGATCGAACTGTGGCCGCAATTCGAGGCGCTCGCGCAGAGGCCGGTGCTGGTCGTTCGCGGCGAGCATTCCGACATTCTGTCGAACGAGACCTTCGAGGCGATGCAGAGAAGGTCCGCAGCCTGCGAGGGATATGTCGCGCCCGGCCAGGGCCACGCGCCGCTGCTGATCGACCCGCAATCGATCGGCAGGATCCTGGAGTTCGTCGAAAAGGCGAACTGAACCTGGCTCAGATCAGTTTCGACGTCTTGACCTCGCCCTTCTCTACGCGCTCCGCGAAAGCAGTCGTTTCGCCTTTCGCAAGTATCGCGGCCTGTCCGACCCAGTTTTCGCGGTCGATCCGGCCCGGAAAAGCAAGATAAGAGCCGACCCATTTCACGTTTTCCGGCGTCCAGGCGGCGATCTGCTGGAAATGCCAGACGCCGAGCGCATGCAGCCGCGCCTCGTTCTGGGGACCTATCCCCTTGATGAGCACGAGCGCGTCGCCCTTGCCTTCGCGTGGAGCGGCCAGACCGAGCGGGCGCGCGCCTTCATACCGGTCTTCGTCTTCGACACGGGCGGCCGGTTGCGGCAGGCCGTCGGCAAAGTTCTTCGCTTCCGCTTCGGTCATCGGCGCATCGTCCACGGCGACCGCGCCCGACCTGACTGCGGCCGAATGGGCCGTCTCGACGCCGGACGCCAGCAGGCGCGCCTGCTCGACCCAGCGTTCACGTTCGATCCGCCCCGGGAACGACATGTGTTCGCCAACCCAGCGGGCGTTCTCGGGCGTCCATGCGGCGATTTGCGAGAACCGGCGAACGCCCAGCGCGTTCAGCGCCCCCTCGTTCTTCGGACCGATCCCCTTGATGCGTTTCAGATCGTCGGCCGCCGCGTCCGTCCCGTCGTCGGACGCCGGACGTCCCTCGTCCGTGGATGCGGGAGCTGCGGCCGCGGCCGCCCGCCGCGCGGCGCGCTCCTCCTCCTTCCGCTTCAGGAGCGCGATGGTGCGTGCGCCGTCGGTCATCGGCGCCCGGATCGGCGCCTGAGGTCCGCGCGGCGGCGCGCTCCGAGGCGCGTTCTCCGGCGCGGGCGCCGGCGCGGTCGTTTCGGCCACCGGAGGCGCGGAAATGGCGGCCTGAGCCGCGCTTCGCGCGGCCGCCTTCTTCTGCTGCGCCAGCAAGCTGCGCGCGCCGTCGGTCATCATGCGCGCGGGCGCGGCCGGCGCGCCGGCCTCGGGCGCAGCCGGGGCCGGCGTCGGCGTCGGCGCAGCGGCTTGGGTTTCCGCAGCGACAGTCTGTGGCGCCGCCGACACGGGCGCAACGGCGGACGCCGGCGCAAGTCCGGCGAGCGCGGCGGCTTGCCCAATCCAGTTTTCGCGGCCGACCCGCCCGGGTTGACCGATGTGGTGCTCGAACCAGGTCACGTTGTCGGGAGTCCAGGCGGCGATCTGGCCGAAATGAAAGACCCCGACGTCGTTGAGGAATTTGGCGGTCAGCCCGCCGAGCCCGGCAATTGCGGTCAGGTCGTCGCCCCTGCCGCCGCGCGGCGTCGCGAGCGCGGGCGGGCGGACGCCCGGATAGCTTTCTGCGGACGGCTTGCCCAGCAGATCTTCGTGCGTGAAGGCCGCCGTCGTGGGCGTCGGCTGGTCCGTCTCCTCTCGCGTCCCGCGCGCCCATGCATGAAGCGCGCAGCCGCAAGCGCAGCCGATAATGTAGGCCGCGAAAAGCAGGAGCGCGACTTCGAGCGCGTGGCCGAGCAGGCCCGGGACGACCTTGGCGATCGCAGCCGCCACGCCGATTGCGAAAGCGATCAGCGCGACGCCGAGCCACCCGCCGCCGCGGTCGCGCGTTCCGCTGCACGTCGCCCAGCCCACGAACAGGCCGAGCACAAGGGCCAGCGCGACGAAGATGATGTATTGCGTGAAGAGATAGGTCATGTCGCGGCCCTCACTTCACGACGAATTCGGTACGACGATTCCGCGCGCGGCCCTCGCGCGTGTCGTTCGGCGCAATGGGGCGTTCTTCGCCATATCCGGCCGCGGTCAGACGGGAGGCGTCGACGCCGGCGGCGCCGAGCGCGGAGACGACCGCCTGCGCGCGCTCGAGCGACAGCGCCTTGTTCATCTCCGCATCGCCGACGTTATCGGTATGGCCGCCGACCTCGACCTGGACGCCGGGACAGGCTTTCAGGACGCGGGCGAGATCGTCGATCACCCCTTCCGAGCTTTTCTCGACATCCGCGGAGCCCGTTCGAAACTGGATGTTCTTTTCGGCGACCGTGTCGATGAGCGTCTTCTGGCACGCCTGCTCGACCGGGCTGAGCGGCCGGGGCGCGGCCGGGACCGGCGGCGCGGGCGCCGGCGGCTTTTCGCGCGAGACGATGTCGATGAGCTTGATTCGCACGCCGCGCGGCGGCGCGCCGGCCGCCGTGCGGATATTGGTCGCCGCCGCTTCGTCGCCCTCCCCGCGAACGGTCAGTCCGTCCTCGCCGAGGACCATCTCGCCCGAATTCAGGGCGCCGAGCGCCGACAGGCCGAAGCCCGTCGAAGCCGCAAAGTCGATATCCCCAGGCAGTCCGCCTGCGATCGCGACGTCGCCCGAGACCCGGGCGCCGGCGGCGCCGGCCGCCCGTCGCGCCGCGTCGCGCAACGCGTCCGACGGCGCGAACCCGGCGAGAGCAATGGCGCCGTCGGCGCTTTTCTTCGCCTGGAACAGGTAGGGATGCTGCGCGGGCGCGCCGACCTCGTTTTTCGCGACGGTGAGGCCCGAGGGAAGCGACGCGCGCAGCGCATCGGCGAACGCGTCAGCCGTCTGTCCGTCGCGCGTCATGCCCGTCACCGACAGACGCCGGTCGGCGAGCTGGGCGGAGCCAGCGCCGAGGCGCCCCAAGGCGGACAGCGCCGCCTGAGCGTCCGCGAAGAAGTCCGCAGCCGCGCCGCGGCCGACCTTCATATGATCGACGACCGACGCGCCGGGGGCAGCCGACCTGGCCGCCTCGACAATCTTGCCGCGCGTATCTTCGCTCGGAATAAATCCTTCCAACGTAATGGTTTGCCCGTCTTTTTTCGCGCTCCACGCGAACGGTGCGACGAGCGGCGGCGCGATGTTGGCGTCGAGCTTGAGCCCCGGCGGCGGCGATCTGGTCGCCGCGAGCGCCGCGTCATAGGCGTCCGAACTCGATGTCTCGCCGACGATCGTCAGCCTGCCGTCCGCCAGGCTCGCGCTGCCGCGAGACAGTTTCGAAAGCGCGGACAGGGCGGCGTCGGTCCAGGCGGAAAACCCGTCGGCCGCGCCACGCGCGATCTGAAGATTGTCGGCGATTTTCCGGCCCGGCAGCGCCGCGCGCGCCGCCGCCACTACGGCCGAATGCGCATCGGCGGACGGAACGAAGCCATTCAACGCCAGCGACTGGCCGTCGGCCGCCGCTGACCAGACGTACGGCGAAGCCAGCGGCGGCTTGATGTCGGCCTTGGCGAGCGACAGGCCGAATGGCAGCGATTTCAACGAGGCCAGCGCCTTCGCATAGGCTGTTTCGTCAGTCGACTCTCCGGTGACGCTCAAGGCATTGTCGACGAGGTCCGCCCTGCCTCGCGCGAGATTGGCGAGCGACAGGATAGCGGCTTTCGCCCATCCCTCGAAACCCGGCGTCGCGCCGCGTCCCATCGTCGTCGCGTCGGTGACATTGGGCGCGATCGCCTTGGCGGCGGCGATCAGGCTCGCGCGGACCTGCGGATCGGGCACGACGCCCGTCAATGCGATCGAATCGCCGGTGCGGGTCGCGGAAAACGCGAACGGTCTGGTCTCTGCGACGAGGCTCGTCGAATCGGCGACCAGACGGACCCCGTCGAGCGATCGTGCGGTCGCCACGGCGCTCTGGCGGGAGGCGTCCGAGAAACTCGCGCCCGCGATCGCGACATCGCGGCCGGATACGGAAACCTGCGGATGATCGAGTCCCGCGCCGGCTATCGCCCGAACCGTCCGAGTTGACAGATCGGCCTGGATTTCAGGGGCTCGAATGCCGATGGCCGCGACAAACAAAAGGAAAAGCGGAATGAGTCCGGCGAGCCAGCGGGACGGTCGGCACATCTGAATTCCTCTCGCGCAACTCCAGGCGACGGCGACGCCGCTCCACGCTCGTCTCTGGCCGCGAGAGCGTAACGCCGCCGTACAATAATTATCCCGCGCGGCTTGTCTACAAGCTTGAGCGAGGCCAGCCTCGCGCAATGCACGCGCGGCCAAAGAAAAACCCCGGCGCTTTCGCGCCGGGGCTCTTTGCGTTCAGATCTCGAGGAGATCAGAAAGCGCGGTACATGCGGACGCGGCCGCGGACGAGGTCCGCCGAGCTCTTGAAGGCCGGCAGGCCGACGGCCTGCAGAACCGCGTCGGAAGCGAGGCCGATCGGACGGCTGGTCACGCCATGTTCCCACTCGACTTCGGCGCCGATGCCGAAGTTCTTGATCGGGTTCCACTCGAGGCCGGTCGCGAGACGGGTCTCGGTGAAGTTGGTGTAGCCGGTCACGAACGGCACGGAGCCCGTGTTGATGACCGCCGCGCTCAGAGCCGGGTTCAGCACGCTGCCCGGGTAGGTAACCCGGTAGTAGCTGCCCGACAGAGTCGAGCTGATGGTCGGGGTCCAGTAGTGGCGCAGCGCCGCCGTGATGGCGAGCGCCTTGCTCTGGCCGCAGCTGCCCGAGGTGTCGTAGATGCAGTCGGTGTCGGCAGTGCCGGCGCCGTTGTAGCCGTTGCCCGAGGAGATACGGGCGAGGCCGACGCCATAGCTGGTCGACGTATCGACGCCGCCGACGTAGGCGAGGTTCGAACCCGACGCGTAGCCGATCGCGCCCTTGGCGTAGATCGCCTGCAGCCACAGCACGTCGCCGGGGCTGAGCATGTCGAGGTTGAACTTCAGGCCGCCGCCGATCGCGAAGCCCATCGCCCGGGTCGGGGCGTAGGTGGCGAGACCGGAATAGGGCGTGCCGCCGAAGATGCCCAGCGCGCTCGCGTTGAGAGCGCCGCTCGTCTGGTGGACCGCGCCCATGATCTGGGCCGAACCCCACGGCTGATCGAGACGCAGGTTGGCGACGACGTCGGGCATACGGGTGCCCTGGGCGATCACAACCGGCGCGCCAGCGATGAAGGGGTTGCCGTACAGCGCAAGGCTGGCCGGGTTGGTGCGGTGCGAGACCGGATCTTCAACCGAGAGAGTCGCCGAGAAGCCGCCGCCCATCGTCAGGGTGTAGGCGATCGCGTTGACCGTCTGGTTGGAGCCGCGCATCGCGGTGTAGCCGACAGCGTCCGCATAGAAGTCGAACATCGACTGGATGCGGCCCATCGTGACGCCGGCGAACTGGATGAACGCCTTGTTCAGCGTCGTCGTCTCGCGGCCTTCAGCGTAGGAGCCGTACGGCGCGTAAGCCGGGAGGCCGAACGCGGAGGACGGGATCGCGCCCGTCGCGGCCACCTGGCCGGCGCCGAAGTACGAATCGACGCGCATGAACGCACGAACCGTGCCCCACGGGGACTGGGTGCGGGCGTCGAGCTCGAGACGGCCGAGGGCCAGGCTCGCAACCGCGTCGCGGTTGGTGCCGGGGATGTACGCGCTGGGGAGCGCGCCGTTGCCGACAACCGCGAAGCCGTTGGCGGCAGCAGCGCCGTTGACAACGGCGACCGAGGTCGCGCCAGCCGCGTTGTAGCGGGTCGGGGTGTTCGAAACGGCCCAGTCGGCCATGACGAGGCCGCCGACGCGCAAGCAGGTGTCGGTGCCGGGGATATAGAAGAAGCCGGCGCCGTAGGCGTCGCAAATCTTCACGTATTGAACAGGAGCCGCCTTCCGCGTGGGAAGATCGGCAGCCTGAGCGCCAGCGACGGTCGCGAGGACCGCTGCGGAACCAAGCAGAAGGCTCTTGGCGACCTTCATTAGCTACCTCCAGATAAGAAGCCCGGGATCGGGCGGTTGGTACTCTTTTTCGTTACAACGGAACCGAGGCCCCGGCCCCACTTTCGTCTCAGGCTCGCACCAGCCAGCGGCGGGGCGGAAGCAGAAACCGAGCGGGGAGGAACGGACCCTGCTCGCAGGCTTTACATACCCTTCTTTTCGCCACCATTGAAACCAAATCACGGCGTTCATCGCTCATTCTGGACGCGCGTTGCATAAGGGACACACCTTGAATGCGATGCAGCAACGCACGAATATTAAAGGAAAATTTACGTTTGGCGACCGTCGTCCCCCTCTTGTGCGACGCAGCGGCGTCGGCCGCGGCGGCGTCCGGGCCACAGACTGCGGCGGCGGCCGGCCGAATCTGCCGCGCGCGGCGGGGCGCTTGCCTTGCGCGCGCCCCTCGGGCATACCGAACGCGCGCTGCGGCGCGAAGGAGACGTGGCCGAGAGGCTGAAGGCACTCGTTTGCTAAATGAGCAAGCCCCAAAAGGGCTTCGAGGGTTCGAATCCCTCCGTCTCCGCCATCGCCGCTGTCCATCCCGGCGCTTTTCCGGCTCCGGCGGCGCCCGTGGCCTTCACGAGGCGGCGGAATCTGCGGCGCAGCCGCTATACTTTCGGTCGAACGAAAATATCGAAGCGGACTCGCGGAAATACTTCGACGTCTGCGGCTCCGCTTGATCGGAGCTTGCGCCCGTTGCATTGCTTGCCGGCGTCGTCCGCGCGAATGTCCGCGCGCCGCCGCGCCCGATAAGTTGCCGCCGATGCGCCCTGCCCGCTTCAGTCTCGCCCGTTCGGCGATCGCGTTCGTCGCAGCCGCCGCGGTCGTCGCGGTCGTCGCCGCGGCCGATTCGCAAGCGGCGCCCAAACCGCCCCAGCGCCCGTCGCCGGCCGCCCGGCGCGCGCCGGCAAAACCCGCTCCCGCAAAACCCGCTCCCGCAAAACCCGCGCCGCCGAAGGCGCCG
The DNA here is from genome assembly GCA_028868735.1 of Hyphomicrobiales bacterium. GTDB lineage: Bacteria > Pseudomonadota > Alphaproteobacteria > Rhizobiales > Beijerinckiaceae > JAJXWB01. The sequence goes on from JAGWTW010000019.1 coordinate 21,371, forward strand.
GCCGGCGCGCCCGCAACGGGCAACGCGACGCAGGATCCGCGAACGCTGCCTCCGATCGATCCGGACCATCCGCCCGTTCTTCCCGACGCGAGTCGCGAAAGGATGCGCGACTGCGGCAGGGAATGGGAAGCGATGAAGATGGCGGGCAAGGACGAGGGCGGCTGGCGCGCGTTCGCGACGCGGTGTCTGACCCGGTGACGCGCGACCTGCATGCACGGCGCCGCGCACGAGCGCGATCGACGCCGGCGCCGCTTCGTCCGATCGAGACAGAACGCTGCGCTCGAAACAGAACGTCCCGCTCGAAACAAAACGTCCTCCTGATCTGTCGATCAGGAGGACGATGAAACGATCGCAGAAGACCCGCGACCAAGAGGGCGCGTTTTGCGCGCCCGCTTTATGTCGCGCTAGGCGCCTTCCATGCCGGAAGCAGCCGCAGCCTTCTTGGCCGGGGCGCGTCGCTTGGAAGCCTTGCGGGCTTTCTTGGCGCCTTTCTTGGCGGCCTTCTTCGTGCCCTTGCGGGCCTTCTTCACGCCCTTCTTGGCGGCTTTCTTCGAAGCGCTCTTGCGCGCTGTCTTCTTCACCGCCTTGCGGACGGTCTTCTTCGACGCAGACTTACGCGCACCTTTTTTCGCCGCCTTCTTGGCAGGCTTACGCTTCGTGGTTGCTTTCGCCATCTTGATGTCCCCTTATCGAGTTCGCCGGCGTTGAATTGCGGGCCGGCAAGAGGCCTAGATACCGTAGCGTGGTTAACCACTTGTGCAAGAGCGCAACGGCGCTCGCGATTGCACGAAGCGCGCAGAAGAGCTGCCGACGCGCTCTTCGCGACCACGTCAGCAACGCTCGCCGACGCCTGCGAAACGCGCACGCGAAAGCCGACGATTCCATCTCGCGCGCGCCGTGCGGAGACGGCGGCTTCGCCTGCCTGGACGCGCTTTGCAAACGTCGGCGAAACGCGCGCGGCGACATCTGGAATTCTCGCAAATTTCAAAAAATCCCTTGCAAACATGCGAGAATCGAAATGCTGCGCAATTCGGCCGCCGCGTCCGCCATGCGCGGTCGCGGCTAAAGTCGCGGCGTCCGCGGGAAGCCGAACCGAGAGGCGGCCGTCGGCGCCGCGCGCATGGCGCGGCGCGGCCGCCGAGACGCGCTGGCGCGCGCCTCGAACGACGCCGGAGCGCCGGACTCGCGCGCAAAATTTTTTTTGTGCGAAGACAAAAAAAATGCGTTGGAGCACGTCCGAAAATCCAAATTCGGAGTCGAATCGCACGAATCGCACGAATCGCGTCAGCGACGATTCGCGCTCGCGCCGGCGATTCTAGACGCCGAGTTTCGCCTTCAGGAGTTCGTTGACCGCTTGCGGATTCGCTTTGCCGCCGGTCGCCTTCATCACCTGCCCGACGAACCAGCCGAGCATCGTCGGCTTCGCCTTCGCCTGCTCGACCTTGTCGGGATTGGCCGCGATGATCTGATCGACCGCGGCCTCGATCGCGCCGGTGTCGGTCACCTGCTTCAGGCCGCGCCGTTCGACGATGTCGCGCGGATCGGCGTCGCGTTCTTCGGAAAACATCAGCGCCAGCACGTCCTTGGCGATCTTGCCGGAGATCACGCCCTCGCCGATCAGATCGACGAGGCTCGCGATGCGCGACGGCGGCACGTGCGTCTCGGCGACGCCGAGGCCGGCCGCGTTCGCAAGCGCGGCGAAATCGCCCATCACCCAGTTCGCGACGACCTTGGCGTCGCGCGCCTTGCCGCCTGCGCGCACGCACGCCTCATAGAAGTCGGCGGTCTCGCGCTCCCCGACGAGCACGCCGGCGTCGTAAGGCGGCAGCCCGTACTCGCTGATGAAGCGCGCGCGCTTTGCGTCCGGCAGTTCAGGCAGGTCTGCGGCGAGCGCGTCCACGAACGCCTGATCGAATTCGAGCGGCAGCAGATCGGGATCGGGGAAGTAGCGATAATCGTGCGCTTCTTCCTTCGAACGCATCGCGCGCGTCTCGCCGCGGCCCGGATCGTACAGGCGCGTCTCCTGGTCGATCGTTCCGCCGTCCTCGAGAATGCCGATCTGCCGGCGCGCCTCGACGTCGATCGCGTGCCCGATGAAGCGGATCGAATTCATGTTCTTGATTTCGCAGCGCGTGCCGAGCGGCTCGCCGGGACGGCGCACCGACACGTTGACGTCCGCGCGCAAGGATCCCTGCTCCATATTGCCGTCGCAGGCGCCGATGTAACGCAGGATGGCGCGCAGCTTCGTGACATAGGCGCGCGCCTCCTCGGCCGATCGGATGTCGGGCTTGGAGACGATCTCCATCAGCGCGACGCCGGAACGGTTGAGGTCGACGAAGCTCGAATCCGGCGACTGGTCGTGCAGCAGCTTGCCGGCGTCCTGTTCCAGATGCAGCCGCTCGATCCCGACGCGGATCTGCTCCGTGGGCGAGACATCGACGATCACCTCGCCCTCGCCGACGATCGGGCTCTTGTACTGCGAGATCTGATACCCCTGCGGCAGGTCGGGGTAGAAATAGTTCTTGCGGTCGAACACGGACCGCCGGTTGATCTGCGCCTTCAGGCCGAGACCCGCGCGCACGGCCTGCTTGACGCACTCCTCGTTTATCACGGGCAGCATGCCGGGCATGCCCGCGTCGATCAGGGAGACATGGTCGTTCTGCTCGCCGCCGAATTCGGTCGAGGCGCCGGAGAACAGCTTCGATTTCGACGTGACCTGCGCGTGGATCTCCATGCCCACGACAATTTCCCAGTCGCCGGTGGCGCCCTTGATCAGCTTCGACGGTTTGGCCTGCGCGGTCATTGCGGTCTCGAATTCCTGAAATGAGGGATCGCCGTCCTTTTATCCGGTTTCCCGGAAAAGTGGTATCGCGGCGAGGAATCGCGAAAAATTTCAACGCGATCCTGTCGACGGCGCAAGCGCGGTTGACTGTGACGACGCTATCGCGCCTTCTTCCGCCCTGTGTTGAGGAGCGTGCCTTGTCTCTGGCGGTCGTCCAGCAGAGCGTGCCGTCGGCCGGCGAATTGCTGCGCCGCGCGATTTCCGCCGCCTTGTCCGACATCGCCGCTTTCGTCGAACTGCCCGCGCCCACGCCGCAGGACGTGCATCTCGCCCGCCGCACGGCCAAACGCGTCCGCGCGCTGGCGCGCATTGCGCCCGCGCGCCTCGAGCGGCTCGCGCGCCAAACAACAAGAGCGGCCGCGGAAGCGCGCAAGGCGTTCGGGCAGGCGCGCGACGCGGAGGTGCGGCGCGCGACCCTCGCGTCTCTGCGCGGCGATCTGCCGGACCGCGCGCACGACGCGCTCGCGCGATGCTCGAACGCGGACGCGCCGGCCGCCCGCGCCGCCGATCACGCCGCGCTGAGCGCGCGCCTGTCCGCGCTCGCGCGCGACTGGCGATTGTGCGATGCGGACGCGCCGGCGACGGAAATCCTCGCGGCGGCTGCCCGTGTCTACAGGCGCGCCAGGCGCCGCATGAAGAAGGCGCGATCCGGGCAGCCGCGCGACCTGCACCGCTGGCGGACGGCCGTCGCCGACCACGAATATGTCGCCGACTTTCTCGCCGCGTCGTCGCGCGCGGCGAAACGCCAGGGAGAACGAGCCGACCGCTTGCGCAAGTCGCTCGGCGACCTCAACGACCTGCACGAACTCGCGGTCTGGTTCGGGGCGCGCCCGCTCGACGGCGAAGCGAACGAGGCGGCGTTGCGCAGCCTCGATCTTGCTGTGGGACGGCGGCGGAAGAAATTGCGTCGGATCGCCCTGCGGCGCGGCGCAAGGCTCTACGCCTGTCGCCCGAAGGCATGGCGCAGGAAAGTCACGCGAGACGTTTCGCGAAATACCGGCAGCCGAGACCGACCGCGAACGAGACGAGCGCGGCAAGACCGGCCTGGACCGGCGACGCGCCGTCGCGAAGCATAGAGACGAGCGCGAGCGTCGCCAGCAGCGCGCTCACGACATAGAGCAGCAGGCCGAGCGTCGAAGCCGAAGCAAAGAGCATGGCCCGCGCGAATTCCATCACGCCCACCAGGGCTGCGGCAACTCGATCGCGGGCGCGGCTTTCTCGATCGCCGAGGCGAGCGAAAACAACGTTTCTTCTTCGAACGGGCGGCCGATGAGTTGCAGGCCGAGCGGCAGCCCGTCTGAGGCAAGGCCGCCGGGCGCGACGATGCCTGGCAAGCCCGCCATGTTCACCGTCACCGTGAAGACGTCGTTGAGATACATTTCGACGGGATCGGCCGAGCCCTTCTCGCCGATCGCGAAAGCGGGCGACGGCGTCGCGGGCGTGAGAATGGCGTCGACGCCGGCCTGGAAGGCGATTTCGAAATCGCGCTTGATCAGCGTGCGGATCTTCTGGGCGCGCACATAATAGGCGTCGTAATAGCCCGCGGAGAGCACATAGGCGCCGATCATGATGCGCCGCCGTACTTCGGCGCCGAAACCCGCCGCGCGCGTATTCTCGTACATGCCGACGATGTCGCGGCCCTGCTTGCGAAGTCCGTAGCGCACCCCGTCGTAGCGCGCGAGATTCGACGAGGCCTCGGCGGGGGCCACAATGTAATAGGCCGGCAGCGCGTGCTTCGTATGCGGCAGCGAAATGTCGACGATCTCCGCGCCGGCGTCCTTCAGCCATTCGACGCCCTGGCGCCAGAGCGCCTCGATTTCCTGGGACATGCCGTCGAGCCGGTACTCGCGGGGAATGCCGATCTTCTTTCCCTTCACCGACGCGCCGACGCTCTTTTCGTAATCGGGTACGGGCAAATCGACCGAGGTCGAATCCTTGGGATCGAAGCCGGCCATCGAACGCAGCATGATCGCCGCGTCGCGCACGTCGCGCGCGATCGGGCCTGCCTGATCGAGCGACGAGGCGAAGGCGACGATCCCCCAGCGCGAGCACCGCCCGTAGGTCGGCTTGATGCCGACCGTACCGGTGAACGCGGCGGGCTGGCGTATCGAACCGCCGGTGTCGGTCGCGGTCGCGCCGAGACACAGATGCGCCGCAACGGCCGCCGCGGATCCGCCGGACGACCCGCCGGGCACGATCTTCGCGTCGTCGCCCTTGCGTCGCCACGGCGAAACGACGGGACCGAACGCGCTCGTCTCGTTGGACGATCCCATGGCGAATTCATCGAGGTTGAGCTTGCCGAGCATGACCGCGCCATCGCGCCAGAGCTGGCCGGACACGGTCGACTCGTAATGCGGGACGAAGCCTTCGAGAATGCGGCTCGCCGCCGTCGTCGGAACGCCCTTCGTGCAGTAGAGGTCCTTGATGCCGAGCGGCAGGCCTTCGAGCGGCCGCCCCTCGCCTCTGGCGAGCCGCGCATCGCTGTCGGCCGCGGCGGCGAGCGCGAGCTCCGGCGTCTCCACCAGATAGGCGTTCAGCGCGCGCGCTTTCTCGATCGCGGCGATATGCGCCTTCGTGAGTTCCGTCGCGGTGAAGCGCTTCGCGCGCAGACCATCGCGCGCGTCGGCGAGCGTAAGGCGTGTCAGATCCGTCATCGCCCTACTCCACGACCTTCGGCACAACGAAGAAATGATCTTCGCGCTCGGGCGCATTCGCGACGACGTCGTCGGCGATGAATCCGTCCGTCACAGCGTCGGTTCGCATGCGAAGCTTCATCGGGGCGACGGACGTCATCGGTTCGACGCCTTCGACATTCACCGCGCCCAGCGCCTCGACGAAAGAAAGAATGGCGTTGAGTTCGCCCTGCAGATGGCCGACTTCGTCATCGCCGACCGCGACGCGCGCCAGATGCGCGATGCGGCGGACTGTCCCCTGATCGACGGACATGGTTTCTCCTGAAGGAGGCGGCGCACTGCGCCCGAATTGGTTCGCGCCCTATAGCATCCGGGGCTTTTGCAGCGCAACGCGGGCCCCGCCGCGCATATTCCACGGCTGCGGCCGACGGTCTCGGCGCTTCAATGCATGCCTAAAGCCGGCGCTATGACGAGGCCGACGAAGTCGACCACGATATGCGCGGTCATGCAGGCGACCAGATCGCGCCGCCACAGATAGACGATCGTGAAGAAGCCGCCGCCGATGATCGGCGTCGCGAGGGCTGCGAGCCCCCAGAACGGCACATGTGCGACGCTGAATGCGGCAAGCGCGATGATCGCGGCGAGCCAGCGGCGTCCGGTCAGCGCCGTCAGTCGTTCGATCGCATAGCCGCGATAGAGCGCCTCTTCGACGACGCCGGCTGTGACGAGCGCAAACAGGCGCAGCCAGAGCGGCCAGGTCTGCACCGCCTCGACCCCCTTTTGCGCCTCGAACAGATGGAATTGCACGAGGATCGCTACCATCGCGAACAGGGCGGCATAGACCCCTGCGCCAATGGCGAGACCGATGCCGACCGAACGCAGGCGCGGATGGACCAGGCCGACCGAAGACAAGGGCAGCCGCTCGCCGTAGACGAGGCAGGCGAGCGTGACCGCCAGCACGACCCAGAGCGACGCCTGCCCCACGAACACGCCCAGCGCGTCGGAAGGCAAGCTCGCATAGACGTGTTGCATCGGCGGGCTTGCAAGCCCCAACGGCCCGACCAGCGCCACGAACAATCCCGCGAGCGCCCACGGCCCCGGCGATCCGGCCTTCCAATCCGTTCGTGTGTCCGCGGCGTCGCGCATGCCAATCCCTCGTCCGGGCGCCGCAGACTGTCCGTTCAGGTGTGAAGAAACAATGTTTGACCCGCAGGCGAAGGCGCCGCATGGAGGCGCGATGGCGCCGCCTTCTCCCAATGTGACCGATCTTTCCGCTCTATCGACGGGCTTGCAGAGGTTCGACCGGCTGATGGGGCTCGATCTCGGCACGAAGACGATCGGCCTCGCATTGTCGGACGTTGAGCGAAGCCTTGCCTCGCCGCTCGACACGATCCTGCGCGTGAAATTTACGCGCGACGCGGAAAGCCTCCTCGAAAAGGCGGGCGCCTATCAGGTCGCGGCCTTCGTCATCGGCCTGCCGCTCAACATGGACGGAAGCGAAGGCCCGCGCGCGCAGGCGACGCGCGCTTTCGTTCGCGCCATGGCGCCGAAGACGGCGATCCCGTTCGTTTTCTGGGACGAGCGTCTGTCGACGGCGGCGGTCACGCGCGAACTGATCGACCAGGACGTGTCGCGCGCCAAGCGCGCGAAGGTCGTCGATCGCATGGCCGCCGCCTACATATTGCAGGGCGCGCTCGATCGTCTGCGCGCGCTGTCGGCTCACCAATAGGGATAGCCGTAGCCATAATAGGGATAGGCTGGATAACCATATCCGTATCCGTAGCCGTAGTAAGGTTCCTGCGACGCTGCGATTCCGGCGCCGATCATGCCCGCCATGGCGCCGAAGAGCGCTGGACCGGGATTATATCCGTAATGACGGCGATAGACGGGCCGATGGGCGCGCCGCACCACATGACGCCGGTACGCAACCTCCTGCGCCTTCGCCTGCGCCTCGGGCGCAACGACGGACCTCGCCATCGGCATCGCCATCGCAGGCATCGCCATCGCAGGCGCCGCCATCGTAGCGGCGATCGATGCTGCGAGCGCGAGCCCCTTCGCGATTTTCATGGTCTTTCTCCTTCTCATGCCCACCAAATGAAAACGGGAGGCTCGCGCCTCCCGTTCCATTGATCACCACACATTGTAATAGGGGCCATTGCCAGGCCAGCCCATTCCGTCGTTGTAGTCGCGGTTGTATCCGTAACCGTAGCGGTACCCGTACGGCGCGCCCCAGTAGCCGCTCTCGTAGGGATAGCCGCCGGTCGCGATCGCAAGCGGCGAAGTCGCGATCGTGGTCGCCGCCCCGAGAACGCCGGCGATCGGATTGAAGCCGTTGTCGTAATAGCGCGGCCCGTATCCGTAGCCGTATCCCGGCGCCGCGCGATACATCGCCGGCGCGCCGCGAACGTAGCGTGGCGTCGCGCGCAGGACGTGGCGATCCATCGCCCTGTGGTGCGCCGCAGGCGAGTGCATGACGTGATGACGATAGTGGTGGTGACGCGTGGCTGCGCTTGCGGGCGCGGCGAAAGACGCCGCAGCCAGAGAAGCCGCAATCGCCGCCGCGCCGATCATCCGATATTGTCTCATCTCGTCCATCTCCTTTGTCTTGGACCTCGAAAACCGACGCCCGCCGCCTTTGTTCCGTGAAAAATCGTTCATGGTACGGGTTGCGCAAATCATGAAAACAACCCATAGTTGCGTCGGGGAATCGGGGCATGGGCGCAGCACGCAGCAGTCAGGGCGACATCGGACAGCGCACGCGCCGCAATCCGACGCGCGCTGTCGAACGGCTTCGCTACATCGCCGAAATGGCGGGCGAACTCGCCGCGCTCGCGGGCGGTGAGCGACAGCCCATGCTGACTTATTTTCTCAACATGGCGCGGGTCGAGGCGGAAATGCAGATCGCCGAGCGCAATCGGCAGGGAACGTAGCGCGCCGCGTTCAGGTCGACAGCGCGAGCGACACACGATTGCCGCCGTGTCGTTCGATCAGGCCCTCGATCTCGAGTTCGAGCAGCGCCATATGCACGTCGGGCGCAGACAGACCCGCCGCCCGCACGAGTTCGTCCACGCCGACAGGCGCTGGACCGAGCAACGCCGCGACCGTTTCCTTGGCGTCGTCGCGCTCCGGACGCTCGGATGCGTAGGGTTTGCGGCTTTCGCTCATTTCATGATCGGGTTGCGTGCGCGGCGCGGCGATTGCGGGCTCGTCGAACAGATCGCTTTCATCCCACAAAGGCTCGCTGCGCCCGGACGGCGCGTCTTCCCCGAACAGGTCGGCGCGCGGCGCGCCGCCGTCGATCATCGGCGCGATCGCCTTCGTCACATCCTCCACGCGCGTGCAAAGGCTCGCGCCTTCGCGCAGCAGGTCGTTAGCGCCTTCCGCGCGCGGATCGAGCGGCGAACCGGGAACCGCGAAAACCTCCCTGCCCTGCTCGCCTGCAAAGCGCGCAGTGATCAGCGAGCCCGACCGACGCGTCGCTTCGACGACGATCGTCGCAAGGCCGAGACCGGACACGAGCCGGTTGCGGCGCGGGAAATCGCGGCCGCGCGGCTCCCATTCCAGCGGCATTTCGGAGACGAGCGCGCCGCGTTCGGCGATCTCGTCCGCAAGCCCGGCATGTTCGGCCGGATAGAGACGCGCATGGCCGCCGGCGAGCGCCGCGACGGTTCCGCTGGCCAGGCTCGCGCGATGCGCGGCGGCGTCGATGCCGCGCGCCAGGCCCGAAACCACGACGATTGCCTCCTTGGCGAGCCCCCGGGCGAGCCGGTCGGCGAACGCCAGGCCCGCAGCCGACGCGTTGCGCGATCCGACGATCGCGACCGCCGGCTTCGACAATGCGCGCAGATCGCCGCGCACCGCGATGAGCGGCGGCGCGGCGTCGATCGCGCGCAAAGCCGCGGGATAGTCGGGTTCGCCGAGCGCGACGAAAACGACGCCGCGCCGCGCCGCGGCCTCCATTTCGCGCATCGCGTCGTCGCGCGCGAAAATACGGATGGCGCGCTCGCCCTTCGCCTTGCGCAGCAGTTCGGGGAGCGCCTCGAGCGCCGCGTTCGCGCCGCCGAATTTGTTGACGAGCGAGCGAAACGTACGCGGACCGACATTGTCGCAGCGGATCAATTGCAGCCAATCGAGCCTCTGCGCGTCGGTCAGCCGCACGCTCATTTCTTCTGCCCGATCCTGCTCTCGGTTCCCGCGCGCAGGCGAAGAATGTTTTCGCGGTGCCTCCACCACAGCACGCAGGCGAGAAAAAAGACGAGCGCGGCGAAGGACGACTGCCCCAGCAAATACAGAATCGCGAACGTCGCGAAACTCGCGATCAGCGCCGCGAGCGAGGAATAGCGTGTGGCGAACGCGACCGCGAGCCACACGACGGCGAAACCGAGCGCGGCGCGCCAGTCGAGCGCCAGCACGACGCCGAGAAACGTCGCCACGCCCTTGCCGCCGCGGAACTTCAGCCAGATCGGGTAGAGGTGGCCGAGAAAGGCGCCGAGCCCTGCCGCCATCGCCGCATCCGCGCCCCATCGCGATGCGATCAGCGTGGCGAACGTCCCCTTGAGCGCATCGAGCAGCAATGTCGCCGCGGCGAGATCCTTGCGGCCGGTGCGCAGTACGTTGGTCGCGCCGATGTTGCCCGAGCCGATCGAACGCAGATCGCCTGCGCCGAAGGCCTTCGTCAAAATCATGCCGAAGGGGATCGACCCGCAGAGATAGCCGAAGGCCAGCGCAGCGATATCGGTCAGCGAGGCGGCGGAGAGTGCGTCCGACATTTTCCGTTCACGAGGTCAGGTCAACGCGGACCCTAATCGCAGCGGCGCGTAGCGGCAACCGCCGTCCGGTCAAAGACCGCCGCGCCGCCAGAACGGGACGAGGCCGGCCATCAGGCTCAAGGCCGCCGCGAGCCCGCGACGGCCCGGCGTCTCTCACGCCGCCTCGTATGCTACGGCGCCGGCGACCACCGTCAGCTTCACCCGCCCCTGCATGCGCGCCTCGTCGAACGGCGAATTCTTGCAACGCGAATGCAGTGTCTCGCGATCGACGACGAAGGGCTCGTCCGGATCGAAGCGGATGAGATCTGCGGGCGCGCCGGGCGCGAGCCTGCCTTGCGGCAGACCGAGAATTTCGGCCGGGCGCGTGGACATGGCGCGCAAGAGTTGAGGCAGGCCGATGTCGCCGGAATGCACGAGCCGCAGGCCCGCGGCGAGCATGGTTTCCAGACCCACGGCGCCGAAATCCGCTTCGCCGAACGGCAGCCGCTTTGTTTCGACGTCCTGCGGATCGTGATCCGACACGACGACGTCGATGAGACCCGACGCCACGGCGTCGACGAGCGCGCGGCGCGTCTCCTCCCGGCGCAGCGGCGGACGCAGCTTCAGAAAGGTGCGATAGTCGCCGATGTCGTTTTCGTTCAGCGTAAGATGGTTGATCGACACGCCGCAGGTCACGCGGCTCCCGGCCTTCTTGGCCGCGGCGACGATCTCCAGCGATTGCTCGCTCGATACGAGCGCCGCGTGATAGCGCCCGCCGGTCAGCGCGACGAGCCGCATGTCGCGCTCGAGCACGATGGATTCCGCTTCCGCCGGCACGCCGGACAGGCCGAGGCGCGAGGCGAACTCGCCTTCGTTCATCACGCCGCCGGCGAGATCGCGATCCTCGGCGAAATGCACGATCAACGCACCGAAATCACGGGCATAGGACAGCGCGCGCCGCATCACCTGCGCATTGCGCAACGAGCGCCCGGCGTCGCCGAAGGCGACCGCGCCGGCTTCGAGCAGCAGGCCGAATTCGGCGATCTCCCTGCCCTCGCAGCCGCGCGTCAGCGCAGCCATCGGCAGCACGCGCACGCGGCCGGTATCGCGCGCGCGGCGCTTCAAAAAATCGACCACCGCCGGATCGTCCACCGGCGGATTGGTGTCCGGTCGCGCGAGAATGGTGGTGACGCCGCCGGCCGCCGCCGCCGCCGTCGCGGTGGCGATGGTCTCGCGGGATTCGGCGCCCGGTTCGCCGACGAACGCCTGCATGTCGATCAGCCCCGGCGCGACGACGTCGCCGGCGCAATCGAAGATCTGCGCATCGGAAGGAACCGATTGCGCGCCGACGTCGCCGCCGGCCGCGACGATGAACCCGTCGCGCGCGAAAACGCCGCCGCGCGTCTCGACGCCCTTGGCCGGATCGATCAGCCGCGCATTGACGAGCGCGATCGGAGCGTGAGCGTTGAACGGCATCATTGTCCCCTAGCGGCGCGGAGCCAGCGCCGCGCCAGCGCGCCGCAGGCATAACCGATCGCGCCGATCAGCAGATAGACGAAGGCGACGAAAAAGAAATTGGATTGCGCGCCGACCACCTTGCCCGCGTTCGTCGCGTCCTGGAACAGCCAGGCCGCGACGCCCGCCCCGCCGAGCGCCGGCGCCAGGATAAGGTAGAGCGGCGCGCGCAAAAAGCCGAGCGCGAAGGACGCGGCCAGCGCGGCGAGGCCTACGACGCTCGCAAGCTGCACGCCCATCGACGAGATCGTGAAACCGATCATGCGGACGATCCGCACCATCGCGACTTCCTCCGTCCCGCCGCCTCATCCGTTCGGCAGGTTGCGCGCGAGCGCCTCGAGTACGGCCATGCGCACCGCCACGCCCATTTCGACCTGTTCGCGGATGAGCGACTGCGGCCCGTCGGCGATCTCGGAATCGATCTCGACGCCGCGGTTCATAGGACCGGGATGCATGACGAGCGCGCCGGGATTGGCCAGTTTCAGCTTCTCGCCGTCGAGCCCGAAGAACCGGAAATATTCGCGCACCGACGGCACGAAGGCTCCGTTCATGCGCTCGCGCTGCAGCCGCAACATCATCACGATGTCGGCGTCCTTCAGCCCTGCGCGCATGTCGCGGAACACCTCCACGCCCATGCGGTCGATTCCGGCCGGCAGGAGCGTCGTCGGCGCGATGACGCGCACGCGAGCCCCGAGCGCGGACAGGAGAATGATGTTCGATCGAGCGACGCGCGAATGGAGAATGTCTCCGCAAATGGCGACGACGAGGCCCTCGATGCGCCCCTTGTTGCGGCGGATCGTGAGCGCGTCGAGCAGCGCCTGCGTGGGATGCTCGTGCGCGCCGTCGCCGGCGTTGATGACGGAGCAGTCGACCTTGCGCGCCAGCAGATGAACCGCGCCCGCCTGCGAATGGCGCACGACGATCATGTCCGGCCGCATCGCGTTCAGCGTCATGGCCGTGTCGATCAGCGTCTCGCCCTTCTTCACGCTGGAATTGGCCACCGACATGTTCATCACGTCGGCGCCCAGCCGCTTGCCGGCGAGTTCGAACGAGGATTGCGTTCGGGTGGACGCCTCGAAGAACAGGTTGATCTGCGTGCGGCCGCGCAAGGTGCTGCGCTTCTTTTCAACCTGCCGCGAAATGTCGACGGCTTCGTCGGCGAGGTCGAGCAGAGCTTCGATATCGGGTCGGGAAAGGCCTTCGATGCCGAGCAGGTGGCGGTGGGGAAACGAGGGCCGGGGCGCAGCTTGCGACATCAAGCGCGCTCTATGCGGGAAAGCGCGGGCCGCCGCAAGAGCCGCCGCGCTGTCGTCCACGCCTTTCGGCCGCGAGGGTTCAGAATCTGCGGCCGCGTCCGCTCTGCGGCCGCATGGCGAGATTGAGGCGGTCCTGCTGGGCCTCGTTACGCTTTGCGACGGTCTGCCGATAGGACTTGCGGAACGGAATCGACAAATGAGCCGCCCGCGCGGGCGGCTGCTTCTTCGCAGGCTTCTCTGCTTCGTCGTCCTGCGTCTCCTCGTCGCCCTCGTCCTCGAGCGCCTTGATCCCGCGCACGATCGTCAGCGCCGCGAGGTGCGCCGCGCCGGCGATGCAGAACATCCACGACAGGTCGTCGTAGCTCGGGAACGGCTTGTAGCGGCAGTAGACCAGCAGGGCGGCGATGCAGACGGGGACGCCCAGCATCCAACCCAGCGTGAAACTCAGGCCCCGCGCGCGAAACAGCAGCAGCCCGACCGCAGACACCATGAAAGCCGTCAACAGGATGCAGCAGAACAGCCCGAACAACGCGCCGTCATCCAGACGATCTATGCCGGTGTACAAGATGCCCCAGCGAAGGAGCACGTTCTGGACTTTAAGCGCCCATGCGTTTCGGAGCGCGTTCCCCTCGTCGGCGAACGCGGTCCCGGTCGTCGCCAGCCAGACCCAAACGGCCGGCGAAAGGCGTTGACGAACAAACATCTCGATACCCAGCAAGGGCGGCTCTGGGCGTTAGTATTGTGATCACCCGTTGATTAACCGTAAAGCTCCAGTACGCCGGAGCCTTGGCCTTGTCGGCGCTGCTTGATTTGACAGCCCGGACCCTCTCCCCCATGTTCCCGCGCGATTGCCGGCCCACCGGTCACCTTTTGTTCACGCCCCGCAGCCTGCGTTACGGGGCAGGGATCGCTATTGCATGAACGTCGTCATCGTCGAATCGCCCGCCAAGGCCAAGACGATCAACAAGTATCTCGGCCGCGGCTACGAGGTGTTCGCCTCGTTCGGCCACGTGCGCGATCTGCCCGCCAAGGACGGCTCGGTCGAGCCTGAGGCCGACTTCGCGATGAAGTGGGAGGTCGACGGCAAGGCTGCCAAGCGCCTGTCGGACATCGCAAGCGCGGTGAAGGACGCCGACACCGTGATTCTCGCCACCGACCCGGACCGCGAGGGCGAGGCGATCTCCTGGCACGTGCTCGAGGTCTTGCGGAACAAGCGCGTGCTCAAGGACAAGAAGATCGAGCGCGTCGTCTTCAACGCCATCACCAAGGACGCGATCCTCGACGCCATGCGCCATCCGCGCGAGGTGGATGCGGCGCTGGTCGAGGCCTATCTCGCCCGCCGCGCGCTCGACTATCTCGTCGGCTTCAACCTCTCGCCGGTTCTCTGGCGCAAGCTGCCCGGCGCGCGTTCGGCCGGCCGGGTGCAGTCGGTCGCGTTGCGCCTCGTGTGCGACCGCGAGCTCGAAATCGAAAAATTCGTTCCCCGCGAATATTGGTCGCTGGTCGCGCATCTGAAGACGAAAGCCGGCGCGCCGTTCACGGCCCGCCTCGTCGGCGCCGACGGACAGAAGGTCAACCGGCTCGACATCGGGGCCGGCGCGGAGGCGGAGGCCTTCAAGAAAGCGCTCGAAACCGCCGCCTTCACCGTCCGCTCGGTCGAGGCCAAGCCCGCCAAACGGCACCCCTATGCGCCGTTCACGACGTCCACCTTGCAGCAGGAGGCCTCGCGCAAGCTCGGCCTCGCCCCCGCCCGCACGATGCAACTCGCCCAGCGTCTTTACGAGGGCGTCGACATCGACGGCGAGACCGTCGGACTCATTACTTATATGCGCACCGACGGCGTCGACCTCGCCCCCGAGGCCGTCGCCGGCGCGCGAAAGCTGATCGCCAAGGAATACGGCGAGCAATACGTCCCCGCCGCGCCGCGCAAATACACGGCCAAGGCCAAGAACGCGCAGGAAGCGCACGAAGCGATCCGCCCGACCGACATGGCGCGCCTGCCCGCGCGCGTCGCCAAGCTGATCGATCCGGAACAGGCGCGTCTCTACGAACTGATCTGGACGCGCACCATCGCCTGCCAGATGGAATCGGCGGAACTCGAACGCACGACCGTCGAGATCGAAGCGAAGGCCGGCGGCCGCACGATCGATCTGCGCGCGACCGGCCAGGTCGTGCGGTTCGACGGCTTCCTGAAACTTTATCAGGAAGGCCGCGACGACGACCCCGAAGACGAGGAATCCAGCCGCCTGCCGCAGATGGCGGCGGGCGAACCGTGCACGCGTGAAAAAATCGAGGCGACGCAGCATTTCACCGAACCGCCGCCGCGCTTCACCGAAGCGACGCTGGTCAAGCGCATGGAGGAACTCGGCATCGGCCGGCCTTCCACCTACGCCTCGACGCTCGCCGTCCTGCGCGACCGCGACTATGTGAAGCTCGACAAGAAGCGCCTCGTGCCGGAGGACAAGGGCCGGCTCGTCGTCGCCTTTCTCGAAAGCTTCTTCCAGCGCTACGTCGAATATGATTTCACGGCCGGCCTGGAAGAGCAGCTCGACCGCGTCTCCAATTCCGAGGTCGACTGGAAGCAGGTGCTGCGCGATTTCTGGCGGGAATTCTCCGCCGCCATCGACGCGACCAAGGATCTGCGCACGACGCAGGTGCTCGACGCGTTGAACGATCTGCTCGGACCGCACATCTTCCCCGCCCGCGCCGACGGCGGCGAACCGCGCGCCTGTCCGTCCTGCGGCAACGGCCAGCTGTCGCTCAAGATCGGCAAGTTCGGCGCCTTCATCGGCTGCTCCAATTATCCGGAGTGCCGTTTCACGCGCACGTTGTCGCCGGTTGCGGCCGAGGCGCTCGCCGCCGGCGAAAGGCCGGGCGTGAAGGTTCTCGGCAACGACCCGGAAAGCGGCGCCGAAGTCACGCTGCGCGACGGCCGCTTCGGCGCCTATGTGCAGCTCGGCGAACAGGACGGCGACGACGGCGAGAAGCCGAAACGCTCGTCTCTGCCGAAGGGCCTGAAGCCGGACGAAGTCACGCTCGAGAAAGCGCTGAAGCTCCTGTCCCTGCCGCGCGAGGTCGCCCGTCATCCGACGAGCGGCGACCCGATCCTCGCCGGCATCGGGCGCTACGGCTCCTATGTTCAGCACGGCAAGACCTACGCCAATCTCGCACGCGAGGACGACGTGCTCGAGATCGGCGCCAATCGCGCGATCGACCTGATCGTCCAGAAGGAACAGGGCGGCGGCCGGTTTCAGCGCGGCGGCTCCGCGCGCGACCTCGGCGCGCATCCCGACGGCGGCGCGGTGACGGTCAAGGCCGGCCGCTTCGGCCCCTATGTGAACTGGGGCAAGGTCAACGCGACGATCCCGAGGGGCACAGACCCCGAGACGCTCACGCTCGACGCCGCGCTCGCCATGATCAAGGCGAAGCAGGACGGCGGCGACGCAGGCGGCGGCAACGCGCTCGGCGACCATCCCGACGGCGGCGCGCTGTCCGTTCGCGAAGGGCGGTTTGGCCCCTACGTCGCGTGGGGCAAGGTGTTCGCGACCATTCCGAAGAGCATGTCGCCCGACAGCGTCACGCTCGCCGACGCCATCGAACTCGTCAACGCCAAGGCCGCGCAGACCGGCAAATCCGGCGCGCCCAAAAAAGCGCAGGCGAAGAAGGCCGCCGCGAAGAAATCTCCGGCGAAAAAGCCTGCGGCGAAAGCGAAAAAGATCGAGGATTCGGACGAGACGCCGTTTGCGGACGCAAAGCCCGCCAAAGCGGGGGCCAAGACGGCGGCGAAGAAGCCGGTCGCGAAAAAGAAGACAGCCGTAAAGAAGAAGTGACGGCGCTGCCGTCCGCGCGAAAGCGGGAAACGAGAGCGAGCGACTGGCCGCGGGAACCGGGTTCCCGCTTTCGCGGGAACGACAGGCTTGCAACCGGACGCTTTTTCGATCTCCGACCTCCGGCCCGACGAAACCGAAGCCGCTGTCGCGCTCTGGCAGGAATGCGGGCTCACGCGCCCGTGGAACGATCCGCGCGCCGATATTTCGCTCGCGCTCGGCAAGCCCTCGTCAACCGTACTCGCCGGCCGCATCGGCGATACGCTCGTCGCGACCGCGATGACGGGCACGGACGGCCATCGCGGCTGGGTCTATTATCTGGCCGTCGCGAAGACGCAGCAGCGCAACGGCATCGGCGCGCAGATGATGGAGGCCGCCGCAAATTGGTTGCGCGAAAAAGGCTGCCCGAAGCTGCACGTCATGATCCGCTCGGAAAACGTCGCGGTCGCCGCCTTCTACGCACGGCTCGGCTACGAGAAGAGCGACACGATCACGATGGCGCGGCGTCTCTAGACGGCGCGGCGAGCACGTAGTCGGCGATTGCGGCCACGTGCAGCGCCGTCGTGTCGAACACGGGAAAGCCGGGCAGATCGCCCTGCCCGATCAGCAGGAATATTTCGGTGCAGCCGAGGATGACGCCCTGCGCGCCGCGCGCGCGCAGCTTCTCGACGACATCGAGATAGGCCGCCTTCGATTGCGGACGCAGCACGCGTCGAACGAGTTCGTCGAAGATGATGCGGTCGACGATCTCGATGTCCGCTTCGTCGGGCGAAATCGTCTCGAATCCGTAATTGTCGCGGAACCCTGCGGAAAGTTCGGACGAGCGCATGGTCGGCGCGGTGCCGAGAAGTCCGATCTTCTTCAATCCCGCCGCGCGGATCGCCGCGCCGGTCGGATCGGCGATGTGAATGAAATGCGTCCTGCGCCGCGCCATCAATGGCGCGACCACGCGATGCAGCGTGTTCGAGACGCAGACGATGAGATCGGCGCCCGCGGATTCGAGCCGGTCGATCTTCGCGGACAGATAGGCGGACAATTCCTCCCACCGGTTCTCGCGCACGAAGACTTCGATATTGCCGAAATTCACGGAGACGATGACGGTTTCGGCATTGTCCCATCCGCCATAGGCCGCGTTCAGACGCGCATTGAGCGCTTGATAATATTCGACGGTCGCCTCGTTGCTCGATCCGCCGAGAATGCCGATCGTCTTTTGTGCGAGAGGGCGCGCGCGCGCAGCGGTCATGGGTTGGGCTCCTGAAGCGGGGAATTTGTCCGTCGCCCGCGCGAAATGCAATTGCATGATCCGGACGCGCCGCCGCGCCCGTCGCGATGGGAGGCGCATAAGCCGCTACGAGCCTACGCGGTCTTGGGCGCCGACGCTTGTTTCGGACGGCGCAAAAGCATGCTCTAAGTAAAAGCGCGCCTGTTTGAAGATGTTTCGAATGCCGGCGGACACAATCATTTCTGCCGGAATTCACCAGGCGACGCACGCTTGTGATGTCCATGTGCAGAAATGGGGGACGCTATGGCCGATCCGTATGAAGGAACTGGAAAAGCGGACAAATCGGACAACACCGAATTCAAGGAAGGCGCGAAGACGAAAATAAAGATCAGCAAGGGGAAGAAGACGATCGGACAGGGGAGCGACCGCAAATCGGTCGATACGCTGGAGATCAATTTCGAGGGCACGGTGAAGGGCCGGCAGAAGTCCATGTTCGGCCCAAAGACGTTGGCGCCGGAGAGTCACGACAAGCCGATCGTCTTCACGTTCAAGAAAACGCCCGAGCACGGCACGGACCTCGGCGCGGTGCCCTGGGAAGGCAACACGACAGGCCCCTATCTCCATGTCGAGTGTCCAAAGGATGGTACGGATCCCTACGTCGGGCACATATATATTTTCCGATGCGAGCCGAAGATCGCGATCGACAAGGAGACTCAGGACGCCATTCGCAAATGGTTGGGGGATAATTTCCCGGCTGCGAAAAAAGCCATGGACGACGGAGCAAAATAATCCGTTCGTCTCTTCGCACGACCCTCGTCTCACGGCGGCCCCGGCCGGCCGCCGTGAGCGGATCGTGACGGAAAGCTGCGACGCGCCGGCTGGAACTGCAACTGGAGAACCGCATGCGCCTGCCGCAACTTCATCACGACAATCTCTCGCCCGAACAGCAGAAACTCTATGCCGACATGAAAAACGGCATCGAGACCAGCTTCAAGGGCTTCACCGCGATCGATTCCGCCGGCGACCTCGTCGGACCGTGGAATCCCTGGCTGACGTTTCCCCAATTCGGCGGTCCGGTGTGGGAGTTGGTGAAGGCGCTGGCGAGCAATCCGAAATTGCCGAAGCCCGTGCGCGAGGTCGCCATTCTCGTGACCGGCGCGCATTTTCACGCCGCTTACGAACTGTATGCGCACATTCTCGTCGCCGAATTGCGCGGCCTGTCCGACGACAAGATCAGGACGATTACGGCCGGCCAGCGCCCCGCCGATCTCACGCGCGAAGAGGGGCTGGCTTACGATTTCGCGTCCGCGCTGGTGTCGGGCGGCCTCGTGCCGGAGCTGTTGTGGCGCGACATGGTGCAGACGTTCGGCCAGGACGCGGCCGCGGAATTCGTTTATCTCGTCGGCCTCTATTGCATGGTCTCGACCACGCTGAACGGCTTCAAGGTGCCGCTGCCGGAGGACGGCGACGGCTGAGGCTTGACCCTCCCACCCCTCCGGAGGGTGGTCGGCGAAATCGGTCGGGTGGGGTTCGAGCCGCTTCGCGATAGACTGCGATCGACCGATTCTCACCCACCCGGCCGCCTCCGGCGGCCGACCTCCCCATAAAGGGGCGGTAGAGCTGTGGACATGCCGAAGAAACCAGCGACGAAAGCCGCCCTTCCCTCCCGCGACGAAATCCTCGCCTTCATTTCCCGCGAACGCGAGAACGGGCACACGGGCGCTATCGGCAAGCGCGAGATTTCGCGCGCGTTCGGGATCAAAGGCGCCGACAAGATCGATCTGAAACGCATCCTTCGCGACTTGCAGGACGAAGGCGCGGTCGAAAAGCGCGGCAAGGCGCTGGTGAAGCCCGGCGTATTGCCGCCGGTCGTCTTGTGCGACGTGACGGGCCGCGATCTCGACGGCGAATTGATCGCGCGGCCCGTCGAATGGGATACGAGCCAGTTCGGTCCGGTCCCCCGCATCCTTCTCTCCATGCCGCGTCGCGCGAAACCCGGCATGCCCGTCCCCGGCGTCGGCGACCGCGCGCTGGTGCGCACCGAACGCGAGCGCGATCCCGAGCCCGGCGCGCCGGCCTACTCCGGCCGCGTGATCAAATTGCTGTCGCGCCAGAAATCGCGCGTGCTCGGCGTTTTTCGCGTCAACGAACGCAGCGGCGGCGGACGCATCGAACCGATCGACCGCAAGCAATTGGGGCGCGAGCTCGCAGTGAGCGAAGCCGATCGCGGCGAGGCGCGCGACGGCGATCTCGTCGCCGTCGACATTCTCCGCACGAGAACGGCCGGCCTGCCTTCTGCGCGTGTGCGGGAAATCATCGGCGCGGTCGGGAGCGAGAAGGCCGTGAGCCAGATCGCCATCGCGACCCACGATATTCCCGACACGTTTCGCGCCGAGACGCTCGCCGAAGCCGACAAGGCGAAGGACGCGCGCATCGAGGCCGAAGGCTATCGCCGCGAGGACTGGCGCGCGATGCCGCTCGTCACGATCGATCCCGCCGACGCGAAGGATCACGACGACGCGGTCTTCGCGGAGCCGGACGACGACAAGGACAACGAGGGCGGCTTCATCGTCGTCGTCGCCATCGCCGACGTGTCCTGGTACGTCCGGCCGCATTCGGCGCTCGACCGCGAAGCGCTTTCGCGCGGCAATTCCGTCTATTTTCCCGATCGCGTCGTGCCGATGCTGCCCGA
>JAGWTW010000137.1 GCA_028868735.1 Hyphomicrobiales bacterium
ACCATCGCATTTCAGATCCTCGACACGCTTCGGCGGGCCGCGATCGGCTTGCTGATTGCGGCGGCGACAATGATCCCGGCCGGCGCGGCGATCGGACGCGTCGCGCTGCTCGGCGAGATATTCGAACCGATCGTCAACATGCTGCGACCGCTGCCGCCGCCGGCGGTCGCGCCGATCGCGCTTCTGTTCGCCGGCGCGGGCGATGGGGGCAAGATCGCCATGATCGTCTTTACCTGCGCTTTCCCGATTCTGATCGGAACGATTGACGGCGTGCGCGCGAACCATCCGATGCTGATCAACGTCGCGCGTTCGCTACGACTGTCGCGGGTCGAGACGCTCGCCTTCATCGATCTGCCCGCCGCGCTGCCGATCATCATGACGGGTCTGCGGCTCGCCGTTGCAGCCGCCCTGCTCGTTTCGGTCATCTCCGAGATGTTGCTGACGACGAACGGAATTGGCGTCTATCTGCTTCGTGCGCAGGAAAACTTCCGCATCGCCGACGGGCTTGCGGGCGTCGTCGCTATCGCGCTCGTCGGCTTCGTCGTCAATAACCTGTTCGTGCGACTCGATCGGAAATTGCTCGCCTGGCACTATGCGACGACCGGCGAAGGCGCAAGGAAATGAGGACGTCCGCATGAGCGCAGAAACCATCTGGACGAATGCGCGCATCCGCACGCTCGATCCGGCGCGGCCCTGGGCGCGCGCGATGCTCGTGCGCGACGGCAAGATTGTGTGCGTCGGAGAGGAAAGCGATGCCGCCGCCGCAGCGGGCGCCGGCGCAAGACGACACGATCTGCACGGCCGCTTTCTCATGCCCGGCATGATCGATTCCCACACACATGCGCTCTGGGGCGGGCGGCGCGATCTGTTCGAGTGTTTCGTCGGCTATGCGGCGACCCTCGATCAATTGCTCGCGGCGGTGGCCGCGCGCGCGAACACGCTTCCGGAGGGCACGTGGATCGAGGGCGGACCGTGGCGATTCGAACATGTCGCGCAGCTCGGGGACAGCCCGCGCGCCGTTCTCGACCGTATCGCGCCGCGCCACCCGGTCGCATTGAAAGACACAACGCAGCACAATCTCTGGGCGAACAGCCTTGCGCTATCGGCCGCGCGCATTTCACGCGACAGCGCCGATCCGCACGGCGGCCGCATCGGACGCGACGCCTCCGGCGAGCCTGACGGCGCCTTGTTCGAAAGCGGCGCGACGCCCGTGCGAAATGCGCTCGTCGTGACGTCGGAACAAAACGCGCAGGCGGCCGCGTACGTCGCAAAAGCATTTCACGCGCTCGGGATCACAGGCTTCAAGGAGCCGATGGCGATCGAGAGCGACCTTGCGACCTATTGCGCGGCCGATGCGGCGGGCGCGCTGAATTTGCACGTGTCATGTCACCTCGTGCGGCAATCGCCGCTGGCGGACGATTTCACTCCGTACGAGACGCTCCTGGCCTGGCGAAACGCCTATTCGCGCGGGAACATTCGCGCCGACTGCGCAAAACTGTTTCTCGATGGCGTTGCGCCGAGCTTGACTGCGTCGTTTCTCGATCCGTATTTGCCGGGCTCTGGCCCCGGCTATGATCCGGCGCGCTACGACGCGGATGCGATCCTGCAGCTCTCGCCGCAACGTATCTGCGAGGAAGTGACGGCGCTCGACCGGCTCGGATTTACCGTGAAGATGCATGCGGTCGGCGATCGCGCCGTGCGCGCGGGGCTCGACGCGATCGAGGCCGCGCGCGCGGCGAACGGCGAAAGCGGGCTGCGCCACGAGATCGCGCATACGCCGTTCGTGCACGAGGACGATATGCCCCGATTTCGCGCGCTCGGCGCCGTCGCTGAAGTCTCCCCGAAACTCTGGTTCCCGAATGCGATCACGGCTGGCCAGATCGCCGTTCTCGGCGCGGAGCGCACGCAGCGCTGTCATCCGATCCGCTCGCTGATGGCCGCGGGCGCGGAACTCGTCTACGGCTCCGATTGGCCGGCCGCGGCTCCTGACGTCGACCCGTGGATCGGGCTCTCAGGCATGCTGACGCGCCGCCACCCGAATGACGCCTATCCCGGTTCGGTCGGTCCGAACGAGGCGGTCGGCCTCGACGAAGCGCTGCCCCTCTTCACCGTCAACGGCGCGCGGGCGATGGGTCGAGAGGCGCTTACCGGGGCCTTGAAGCCTGAATATTCGGCGGATTTCATCGTGCTCGACCGCGACCTCTATGCGATCGCTCCGGAGGCCGTGGCGGAGACGCGCGTTCTGATGACCGTGTTCTCCGGAGAGGTCGTGATGGAGCGCTCGCCGCAGGAGACTGGACCTTAACCATCGACTGGATGTTACCGATCTCGCTTGAACCTTGTTAACGCGCGCGTGCTTTTCTCCCCCCGTTCAGGAGAGCGCATTGGAAAACAAGCTCAAGATTGTGCTGGCTATGGCGCTCAGCATCGCCGCCCCGATCGCGGTGTTCATGATTTCACGGTCGTAAGCGTCGGTCGCAACTTATTGCTGCAACTGACGATCGCCGGTCAAAACGAATACGCAAGCGTCGATTGATCCGGCGATGACATTCAGACACCGGGCGGTTTTGAAGCTGCCACGGAAACGCCGGGCGAGAACGCCGGCAAACCGGCCTGCGACGTCCAGTATTGCCAGCGTCCAGTCGTGTGTCCGCTCTGTTTGCCCTCGGGAGGCCTTCGGCCCCCCGACCCGCCAACATCCGGGACCGGAGAGGCGAGGCGCATCGGCTGCGCGCCCGGCGGACAAGGGCGCAGGATCGTCGAAAAATGGCCGGCCAGGCGCCATCGAGTGCCAGTTGCGCGTCCGCACGTTACGCTTTCGCTCGAATCCAACAGCATGACCCTATTTCCGGCCCGGTCGCGGATGTTTTCCATTTCTTGTCTCCGCACGCCGGAACGGCGCCGATCCAGCGGGAGCGCCCTATTCCCGATTGCGTAAGCGTCCGCCGACGGCAATATCCCTCATATAGGGCCAAAGCAGCGGAGGGCGGCCGCCCGTCCGCCATGGAGGATATTCGCGTGAACGATTTCGCCGCATCGGTGCTGGTCGTGGAGGACGATACGGAGATCGGCGCCCTGATCTCCAGGTATCTGCAGGCCAACCAGATGTCCGTGGCCGTGGTCGAGAACGGCCCGGACATGGAACGCGCTCTCGGCGAACGCGACTACGACCTCATGCTCCTCGATATTAACCTGCCCGGCGAAGACGGCCTCTCGATCTGTCGGCGCATACGGGCTGAGCGGGACATGCCAATCGTGATCGTGACCGCGCAGGGGGAAGACACCGACAAGATCGTCGGACTCGAACTCGGCGCAGACGACTATGTCTCCAAACCGTTCAATCCTCGGGAGTTGCTGGCGCGAATCCGCGCGGTGCTGCGCCGGACCGGCGACCAGGCCGCCCGCAACCCCGGCGGCAAGAACGTCTACAAATTTTCCGGCTGGACGGTAAACGTTTCGGCGCGAGAAGTGACCGCGCCGACAGGTACGAAGGTCGCAATGACGGCGGCCGAATTCGATCTGCTTTATGCCCTGTGCGAACATCCCAACCGCGTGCTCTCCCGAGACCAGTTGCTCGGCCTCACACATGGCCCGGTGGAAGGTCCCGCCGAACGCAGCATCGACACGCTGATCAGCAGATTGCGCCAGAAGATGGAAATCGATCCGAAGAGCCCCAAACTGGTCCAGACCGTGCGTTCGGAGGGCTACATGTTCGTCGCGCAGGTGATGCGTCGATGAGGCGAGTGATCCGCTTCATCTGGCCTGACCGGCTCGCGGTCCAGATCGCAATTCTCATGTTTGCGGCGATCGCCGCGTTTCAGATCATCGCCGCGTTAACGTTCCTGTTTGGCGATCCCTCGTGGCGGCTGCCGATCGTCGACCCTGCCGAAGCAATTGCGAACGCGCTCACGGCCGTGGATGCGGCCGATCCGGCGCAACGCGGCGCAGTCATCGTGGCGCTGGAGAAAAATTCGCCGTGGCTGCGGATAGACGTGCAGGCGCAGCCGCCGGCGGGCTTCGCGGCGCCCGACGGCGGCGGCGCGGTTTCACCCCTGGCGCGTCGCCTTTGGCCCGGCGCCTCGGCGACCGTCCCCGCGGGATCCACAAGCCCCGAGCCGCGCGAATTCGCGGTCGCCTTGCGCAAGGGCGGGTACGCCGTGACGCAGGTTCTGGAGCCGCGCCGTTCGGCTTCCGCCCGGCCGTCCATCGGCCAACGCTGGCTTGCAGTTCCGACCTTTGCGTGGGAGCGCGCGGCGGCCCTCTTTCTCGTCACGCTCGCCGTGCTGCTGGCCTGGCTCTTTGCGTCCGTGATTTCGCCGCTTCTGGCGCTGGTGCGTCAGGCCGAGCGATTTCCCTCGTCCGGCGAGAAGGCGCCGCCCATCGTCGAGCGCGGACCGCGCGAAGTGCGCGAGTTGTCGCGGGCCTTCAACCGCATGCAGAGCCGCATTCAGTCGATGATGCAGTCTCGGAGCCGCGCGCTGGCGGCGATCAGCCACGACCTCAGGACCATCATCACGCGCATTCGCCTGAGATCGGAATTCATCGCCGACGAGACGCTCAAGACAAAGATGCTGCAAGACGCCGAGATCATGGACTCGATGCTCTACAAGAACCTGATGTATCTGCGCGGCGAGGAGCAGGAGGCGGAGCGAAGCCTGATCGATCTCGACAGCGTGTTGCAGACGATCGCAGACCAGTACAGCGACCTCGGACATGCGGTCGTCTATGAAGGCGGCGAGCATCAGACCGTCTACGGGTCGCTAACGGAGTTGCAGCGCCTTTTCTCGAACCTCGTGGAAAACGCCGTAAAGCACGGCGCGCACACGACGATCACGGCCGCCCAGCCCGCCAAGGGCTTCATCGCCGTGGAGATCGCGGACGACGGCCCCGGCATCGAGGCGGCCGAAATGGCGCGCGTGCTCGAACCGTTCGTGCGCGGCGAGCCTGCGCGCACGGTCGGGGCCAAGAGCGGCTTCGGGCTCGGTTTGTCCATCGTGAAATCGCTGGCGGAGAAGGACGGAGGGCGGCTCGAGCTCGTGAACCGCAAGCCACACGGCCTGATCGCGCGCGTCGCGCTGCCCGT
Source organism: Hyphomicrobiales bacterium (assembly GCA_028868735.1). Lineage (GTDB taxonomy): Bacteria > Pseudomonadota > Alphaproteobacteria > Rhizobiales > Beijerinckiaceae > JAJXWB01. Next base: position 5,084 of record JAGWTW010000137.1, read on the forward strand.
CGCCTTTCCATGAACGGAAGGCGGGGCTTGGACGGCACGGCCTTCCCGTGCGACACGGGGGCATGGACCATCGCTTCTTCGATCTGCGCGGATCGCACAATCCGCACCGCTGGCACCTGCCGCTCGTCCCGAAAATCTGTGTCGGGCCGCCAGACCAGCTGTTCATGTATGGCGGCGTCGGACTCGCCGCCGCCATCGAGGCGCTCGAGGCGACCTGCGAACGTCCGGTCGTCTGGGCGACGGCGCAATATTTGTCCTTCGCGCGCCCGCCTTCGGTTCTCGATCTCGACGTTCGCGTTTTCTACAAAGGGCGTCACACCACGCAGGCGCGCATTGCCGGACACGTCGGCGAGTCCGAGATCATCACGATCAACGCGGCGCTCGGCGCCCGGCCCGGCGGCGTCTCGCATCAATGGGCCAAAATGCCCGATGCGCCGCGCCCCGAGGATTGCGAGCGCGTGCAGCTCTGGCCGGATCACGGCGATAACTTCAACCGCCGCGTCGAATTGCGGATGCCGAAGGGCGCATTGAAATCCGACGGCGTTCCGACGAAGGACGGACGCTTGGCGCTTTGGGCGCGCACGGTCGAGGAATTCGAGATGTGTCCGAGCCTGCTCGCGATCTTCGCCGACTATGTGCCGTCGGCGATCGGTCCTGCGCTCGGCGAAAGCAATTCGGGATCCTCGAGTCTCGACAACACGCTGCGAATCCGCCGCGTCGTCCCGACGCGATGGGTGTTCTGCGACATCCAGATCACGGGCATGCACGCGGGCTTTGCGCATGGCGATATGCGGCTCTTCGCCGAGACCGGCGAACTGATGGCGACCGCGAGCCAGTCGATGGTGGTGAGGCGGCGAGAAGAGTAAATCCGACCTAGGCGCACACTCCCGGCTTCCGGTCCTTCCACGGCCGCTCCTGCTCCAGTTGCGCGGCCAGTCTGAAAAGCGTCGCCTCGTCGCCGAATTTGGCTGCGAACATCATGCCGAGCGGCAGGCCCGCCTTGTTCCATGCGAGCGGCACGGACATGGCCGGCTGGCCGGACATGTTGAACATGGCCGTGCCCGGCATGTATTCGGCGAGGACGGGCGAGATGTTCTTGAGGTCGCCCATCGTATCGAGCACGCCGAGTTTCAAAGGCGGCAGGCAGAGCGTGGGCGACAGGAAAACGTCGACGTCGACGAAGAATTCGGCGAGCGCGCGCGAAATCATGAAGGCGCTGACCTGCGCCTCGACATAATCGACCGCGCTCGTCTTTCGCGCATTGACGGCCGAGGCGAGCGTCAGATGCTCGAAATCGTCCGCCGTCATCTGCCGGCCGAATTGCGCCTCGGCGAGCTTGACGCTCAGCGCCGTGTTGGCGCCGGTGATCTTGGCCATGATGTCGCCGGGCGAGACCGGCAGCTTCGGCGCACGCTCCTCGACATGATGCCCGAGCTTTTCCAGCAGCTTCGCGACGTCGCGTACGGCGGCGGCGATTTCGGGGTCGATCGCAGCGCCCGACGGCGCCTTGTCCGTGAAAGCGATGCGCAGACGCCCGGCTTCCCGCCCGACCTCGTCGATATACGGCCGCTCACGCGGCGGGGCTTGATACGGGCTCGTCGGCTCCGGGCCCTGAATTGCGTCCAGCATGGCGGCGCTGTCGCGCACGCTGATCGAGACGACATGACCGATCGAAAATCCGCCCCAGCCTTCGCCGCGGTCCGGTCCATTGGGCGTCCGCGCGCGCGTCGGCTTAAGGCCGAAGACGCCGCAACAGGAGGCGGGAATGCGGATGGAGCCGCCGCCGTCGGTCGCATGCGCGACGGGAAGCATGCGGGCTGCGACCGCAGCTGCGGCGCCGCCGGACGAACCGCCGGACGAATGCGCTGTATTCCAGGGATTGCGCGTTGGTCCGTGCAGGCGCGTCTCCGTCGTCGGCATCAGACCATATTCTGGCGAAGCGCTTTTGCCGTAGATCACGAGCCCGGCGTCGAGAAAGCGTCGGGTGACCGTATTGTCGTGATCGGCGACATAGTTCCTGTAGACGGAGGCGCCGAAGGTCGTCACCGTGCCTTTCAGAAGGTTCAGGTCTTTCAACAGAAACGGAACGCCGCGGAACGGGCCGTCCGGAAGGCCGCGCGCAATCGCCTCCTTCGCGTGGTCGTAATGGCGGACGACGACGGCGTTGATCTGCCCGTCGAGCGCCTCGGTGCGCGCAATCGCCTCGTCGAGCAGCTCGCGCGGCGTTACCTGTTTGCGTCGCACGAGATCGGCGAGCCCGAGCGCGTCATGCGCGCCATAGTCTTTGATTCCCATGCGCTTCCTCCCATTCGCCACACTGTAGGCCCATTCACGAAGGCGGCAAGCCGAGGCGAGGCTTGCCGTTCCGCGCCCCCGCGCCATTTTGGTTCGACGTCGCCCGCCGGCCTCAGGGCCCGCAGCCGCAGCTGAAAGGGATCCTCCCTGCATTCGCCAACGCCGCCGAACGAAGACCGGCGCGCCCCGCCCTCTTCCGACCCCAAACTGCCGAGCCTTGCGCTGGGGATCGAGCGCCTCGGGCTCGTTTCGATCCGGTGGCCCACGGTCGTCGCGTTCTTCGCCGCAATCGTCGGACTCCTTGCGTGGTTCGGAGTCGAACGCCTGAAGGTCGACGATTCCCTCTCGCAATTGTTTCGCTCGGAGACGCCCGCATTTCGACAGTACGAGGCCGTGACGAAGCGATTTCCCTCGAGCGAGTTCGATGTGCTCGTCGTTGTGGAAGGCAATGACCTGCTGAAGCGCGAACCGCTCGAAAAGTTGCGCGATCTCGTCACCGACCTGCAATTGATCGACGGCGCGCGCGGCGTCGTCTCGATCTATTCGGCGCGGCAGCCCGGAGAAATTGGCGGACTGCCGCCGCCGCTGTTTCCCGAGACGCTGCCGAGCGGCGCCGATTTCGACCAATTGATCCAGCGGGTCAGATCCAACGAGATCATCAGGGGCAAATTGCTTTCAGTCGACGGGTCGCTGACACTGGTCGTCCTTTCGCTCGAACCGGACGCGACATCGCAAGCGAGGCTTCCACATGTCATCGCCGATGTGCGCAAAACGATCGCGGACGATCTCGCGGGCGTCGATCTCAAGGCGGAACTGTCCGGCGTGCCGGTCATGCAACTCGAAATCCGCAATGCGGTCGAGCGCGACAGGCTCGTCTACAACGTGGCGGGATTTCTCGCCGGCTGTTTGATCGCGATTCTTTTCTTTCGCCGCATTTCCTTCATGATCGTCGCCGCAGGGCCGCCGCTCGCGGCTATCCTGTTCGCGATCGGCGCGCTGGGATGGCTGGGTTTCAGCCTCAACATATTTCTGAATGTGATGACCCCGCTCATCATGGTGATCGGCTTTTCGGATTCGATGCAGCTCACCTTCGCTGCACGCGACAGGCTGATCGAAGGCAGGGACAAGCGAGAGGCGTTTCGCCAGTCCATACTGGTCGTGGGGCCGGCCTGCGTCCTCACCCATGCGACGGCGGCGATTTCGTTCGCTGCGCTCATGATCTCCGAGTCCGATCTGATCCGCACGTTCGGCGAGGCGGGTCTCGTAGCCACCGGCGCCGCGCTCGTCGCGGTGCTGACGCTGTCGCCGCTTCTCGGAATTCTGCTCGTGAGACACGAAGCCGATTTCGCCCGCGACGCGCGCGAGTCGGATGTCGGCGTCGCAGCGCTACGGGCGTTCTGTCGAACCATCGCCACGCGCATGACGGCCAGGCCAGGCCTCATGACGCTGGCGGGCCTCGTCGTTCTCATCGGCCTCGGCGCGGTCTATTCCACATTGCAGCCGCGATACCGGCTCGCCGATCAGGTGCCGAATCAGCAGCAGGCCGTCGCGGCCGGCGAAAGGCTCGACGCCAAGCTTTCGGGATCGAACCCGATCGACGTACTCGTCCAGTTTCCGAAAGGCCAGTCGCTCTATTCGCCGGAGACGCTGGACGTGATCGCCGCAGTGCACGCGGCGGTCGAAAAACAGGCCGGCGTCGGCAATGTCTGGTCGCTCGAAACATTGCGGCGCTGGCTCGCGGAAAAGCAGGGTTCGAACGACGTCGCAACGCTCGAAAAATATTTGAATCTTCTGCCAAAGCACCTGCAACGACGCTTCATTTCCGAGGATCAGGACGCCGCTCTCGTCAGCGGCCGCATTCCCGACCGCGATTCGAGCGACTTGCTGCCCGTCGTCGACACGCTCGACCGCAGTCTCGACGCGGTGCGCGCCGCTCATCCCGGCTACGCGATCGCCGTCACGGGACTTGCGGTGATCTCGGCGCGCAACAGCGCCGCGATGATCGAAAAGCTCAGCCGCGGTCTCACGATCGAGTTCGCTTTCGTCGCGGCTTTCATCGGACTTGCGTTTCGATCCGTTTCCATTGGTCTCGCGACGATCATGCCTGCGATCTTTCCGGTTGTCGCTTGCGGCGCGCTTCTGAAGATCACGGGCCTCGGCCTGCAATTCGCAAGCGTCGTCTCGTTGATCGTGTCGTTCGGCCTTGGGCTCAGCGCCACGATCCATTTTCTCAACCGTATGCGGCTCGAACATACGCCCGACGACGATCCCGGGAGAGCCATCGAGAAAGCGACCGTGCTCGTAGGCCCGGCGATGATTCTCACGTCAGTCGTGCTCTCCTGCGCGCTGGCCATGACAATCCTGTCCAACCTGCCATCGCTGAAGCTGTTCGGGTGGCTCAGCGCATTTTCCATGCTGGCGGCGCTCGCGGCGGACTTCTTGATCCTTCGACCGAGTATCGCGCTATTTTCGCGTTGGGCGCAGAGATATCGCGCGCCTCAACGCTGAAGCACGACCGACACCCGCCTTACGTCTGTGCCACGCGGCGTGATTGTGACAACCTGACGGTTGGGCGAGGCGTTGACGCCGATGTCGGCGCTGAAGCCAGCGCCTGCGACCTTGGCGTTGAAACTGTCGCCGGAGACTGAGCCGCTGAGCGTGCCGGTAGCGTCGCGTGTGGTCTCGCTCCAGGATCCGGACAAGCGGCCGCCGTTCGCCACGACTTCACTAACGACCTGGAACTTGTAGCTGTCGCTGGCGCAGGTGAGATTCTGACGCAACGATACGCCAGTCGAATCCACAGCATAC
>JAGWTW010000213.1 GCA_028868735.1 Hyphomicrobiales bacterium
TACAAGCGAAATACAGCCTCGGCAACATGGCGGTTCACAATAGCGGCGGTGCAGCCGAAACCCGCGCGTACTAAACGCTATTCCGCGCATGAGGTTCGCTTTGCCGCAAACTGCGCCTTCATACCGACAAACGTGTTTGCGGACATCCAACGGCCCTCAAACGACGCCTCCGATCGGCATTTTTTGACCAGACGTCAGGCGACCATCGACATGCACGCAATGATCAGAGGGTGCGCGGTCGAAGAGCTAATTCTGCGCTAATTCGACCCGCGTACATTCGCGTTGCTCGTCGGTCCGATTTCGATCCCGATGCGGCTGGATTTCATCCGCGGCGCGACGAATTGGTGCGCGCCCCGAACGATTCGAGTGAGAGGCGAACACGATGATGCGAATGACCGAAATATCGTCCGAAGCCGCGCTCCCGAGCAAAGTGCCGGAAATCACCGTCTACTTCTGGATCATCAAGATACTCGCGACCACGGTCGGAGAAACAGCGGCGGACCTTCTGGCTGTGCGCCTCGGCCTCGGTTTGACCATGACATCCTGGATTCTGACCGGCGTTTTCGTCGCTGTTCTTGCCGTCCAGCTCCGCATCGCCCGATATATCCCCGCGCCGTACTGGATCACCGTCGTGCTGATCAGTGTCGTCGGCACGCTGATATCCGACAACCTCGTCGATGGCCTGGGTATCAGCCTCGTCACGACTTCCGCCGCCTTTGCCATCATTCTCGCGCTCGTCTTCATGGCCTGGGCTCGTTCCGAGGGCACGCTATCGATCCATTCGATCGTCACACGCAAGCGCGAGCTGTTCTACTGGCTGGCGATTCTTTTCACGTTCGCGCTTGGAACGTCGGCTGGCGATCTCGTCGCGGAGCGGCTCGATCTGGGGTATGGCGTTGCGGCGCTCGCTTTCGCCGGGGCGATCGCTCTCGTCTTCATGGCCTACCGACTCTCGCTGGCCGGACCGATTGCATCGTTCTGGATCGCCTACATCCTGACCCGGCCGCTCGGCGCCTCGATCGGCGATTTTCTCGCGAAGCCACAAATCGCAGGCGGTCTCGGCTGGGGCACCGTCAACACAAGCCTCGTCTTCGTCGCGGCGATTCTCGCGCTGGTGGCGTTCCTCACAAAGAGCGGCGCCGATCGCATCGCTCTCGCGCCCGCCGAGGTCCGCGCCGAGCGATAATTTGCGCGAAGCGCGCTCCGCGGCCGTCCCGTCAACGAAAGTTCGTTTCACTTAAATCCAAGGAGACACCTATGAAAACGAAATCCGCCACAGCTTTCGCCGCCATTCTCGTTGCTATGTCGTTCGGCGCTGCTGGCGCCGCGAAGGCAGATTGCGAAAGCGACCTCGTGACGCTGGAGAATGCATACAAGACGCCCGCGCTGAGCCCGGACGCCCGGAAAGCGCTCGACGCGGCGAAGGTCAAGGCGGTAAGGGCGTTGAAGACGGATGACGACAAGACGTGTCACGAGGCCGTGAGCGACGGGCTTCGGCAGGCCGGCGTGAAATAACCCCCCAACTCGGCAGTCGATTTGACGTTCGCGACGCTCGAATTATTCGACCATTCGCTGTTCCGGGTCATGAAGGCGCCGGCCGATCTGGCCGGCGCCGCATTGACCGCGCCTGTCGCGATCGCCGGATGGGCGATTTTCGCGGCGCCCGCAATTCTCGTCTTGCTGTGGTTGTTCGGCGCGACAGACGACAGACGCGCGGCGATCAGAGCGACTTTTGTCGCGACGGCTGGGCTGACGATTTCCGCGATCATATCGTCGCTCTATTTCCATCCACGTCCGTTCATGGACGGCGCTTCGCGCAATTTCCTGAGTCACGCCGTAGACTCGTCGTTTCCGAGCGATCATGCGGCTGTGCTGTTTGCGCTCGCATTCTCACTTGTTCTGAGCCGTTCGCGAAAATCCCGACTCGGTGGCGCGATTCTGCTGATCGTGGCGCCCGCCGTCGGATGGGCG
>JAGWTW010000138.1 GCA_028868735.1 Hyphomicrobiales bacterium
GGGCTCGCGCGAGCAGATGCTCGACGCCTATCGCAGCGTGCGCGACGGACTGAAGACGCGCATCACGAAATTGCTGGCGGGATGAAGGCGTTGTTTGATCCAGCGCAGTTACCGGGCCGTTGCGGCGATTTCGAATTTCATATGTTCGTGTCAGCCGTCGCTTAACTGCAGAAGCAGACGCGGCTCAACCTGCGCGTCGAAGCGCGGTAATGCTCGCGCCGACGATCACTAAATCCGGCCGGGAAAGATGCACAACGTTAATCTTCTGCAACCAGCGACCATTCATGGCCTACGCGAGCAGGGCGCGTCCGCCCTCGCCATCGTATGCCGTGCGTCCAGATGCAATCATATCGGCTGGGCGCATTTCGACAGGCTCGATCTGGACGAAGCCACGCCGTTGTCGACGCTCGGCGCGCGGCGGCGTTTTCGATGCGAGAAGTGCAGGGGCCGCGATGTCGAAGTGACCAACGAGGCCGGGGCGCGCCGCATGCGGAGGCGGATGACGACGGCGGTCCAGCGCGCCTAGCGGCGCTACAGGCCGAGCGCTCTCAGCGCTGCAGCAACTGCGAATCCGGTTGCGAGCGCGGGCATTTCGCGTTTGGCCAGGAACATGACCGCCGCAGCCGCCAGCGTCGCGGCGACGCCTGCCACGCCCGCCTTCAACGCGATCGGCGCGACCGTCGAAATGAACAGCGAGGCAGGAAGGGCGTCGAGCGCGCGCTTCACACGCGGCGTGACCGGCACGCGCGCCATCAGCCAATAGCCCGATACCCGCAGCAAAAATGTGACGAGCGCGGTTGCGAAGATCACGCTCCAGGGGCCAGGCGCCGTGTCGATCATGCTTCATCCAGCAGCGCCGCCGAAAGCGCGCCCGAGAGGCCGCCTGCGACGATGAACCAGCCCGGCGCGATCTGCGCGACGATTATCGCGACGAGCGCGGCGATCGCGAAAGGCGACCAGCGCGGGGCGCGGCGCGCCATGGGCGTGAACATGGTGGTGAACAGCAAGGGGAGGACGAGATCGACGCCGTAGCGCTCGGGATGCGCGATCAGCGCGCCGCCGAGATAGCCGAGCGCGGTCACGCCGACCCAGCCGAGATAGAGCGGGATATGCGCGCCGAGCGGCACGCCGTAATCGCGGCCGCCGTTCGCATGATGGCGCGCGCCGATCGCAAAGCTGGCATCCGTGAGGAAGAACAGGCTCGTATAGACGAGGCGCGGATCGAGGCCGCCGATCCACGGGCGCAGCGTCGCGCCCATCAGCAGGAGCCGGGAATTGATCGCCGCGGTCACGCCGACCGCAGCCGCGAGCGCGCCCCATGTCCAGTGGTCCGTCCACATCTGCAAGGTCAGCATCTGCGAAGCGCCGGCGTAGACGAGCGCGCTTTGGCCGACAGCTTGCAGGAATGTCAGGCCCTTCTGGTTCGCAACGGCGCCGAGCGCCATGGCGAACACGAATAGGCCGAGCGTGAACGGCCACGTCTCCACCATGCCGGCGCGCAGGCCGGCGGGGCTGATGTGCGGTTTTCGATCTTCGTTCGTCATTGCCGGAGTTTCGCGCGCGCGACCGCGATATGCTAGATCGAAGCTCGGGCGCAGGGCTGGCATGCAGCACATCGATCGACAATCAGGAGCGCTTCTCCCCGCGTTTGTTTGTGCGAGCGGCGGCGAGGTTTTTGTCGCGCCGCGAGGGGACTTGGATTTGCCCGCCGCGACCGCGTTCGAGCGCGCGCGCGCGCCGCAGAGATCCGAATTGCGCGAGGGCTGGCTCGCCCGACGCGCGTTTGCGCGCCTGGCGCTCGCGCGGCGCCTGTGCGTCGGCGCCGACGACATCGAGATCGCGCAGGACGAGAACGGCGCGCCGTTCATTGCGCGCCCGGATAGCAGGCTGCGCCTGTCGATCTCGGGGCGCGACCGACTGATGGCGGTCGCGATCGCCGACAGGCCGGTCGGCGTCGATATCGAACCGACGGACGCGCGGTTCGACCCGCCGCGCAACATTCTGCATCCCGCCGAACGAGCCCAACTCGAACGATGCGGCGACGACGACCTCGATTATTTCCTGAGGGTGTGGACGGCGAAGGAAGCCTATTTGAAAGCGCTGCGGGTCGGCCTGTCGCGCGAACCTGCGGACATCGAGGCGCGTTTCATCCACGACGACGCGCTGATCCGCGATTTGGGCGACGCGGTCGCTTTGACCGCCGGCGTGTCGAAATTTCTTGTGCGCGGCGACCGGCGGATCGTCTGCGCCTGCGTGATCCTGTAACGCCGCCGCCTGATTGTCTTACGACTTTCGCAACCGTGCATTATCCGGCTGAAGCCGCCGATTTTGCTTGCCTCTGGAGGCTCCGGCGACGATCATCGCGCGCCGCCGAGGACCGGTTTGCGGCGGTTTTTTGAGAAGGTCGCCTCGTGCGGCCACAGCATTGACGGGCTAAGCCGCGCGTCGGCGAACGGCCGTCCACACAGGAGTTAGGACATGAGCTTTTTCGGCTCCATCATGAGCAAGATTTTCGGCGTGACGCCGGCAGCGGCTGCAGAAGCCGCCCCGCCGCCGCCCGCCGCCGGCGCGCCTGTCGATGCGCCGTCGCCAGCGCCCGCCGCGCCCCTCGCGCCCGCGGGCTCGGTCGATATCGAGAAGATCCTCGACGACCTGAACGAGAAGAACCCCGAGACGCTGGACTGGCGCGTTTCGATCGTCGACCTGATGAAGGTGCTCGGCCTCGACTCGAGCCTTTCCGCCCGCAAGGAGCTCGCCAAGGAGCTGCACTACGCCGGCGACACGAACGATTCCGCCAAGATGAACATCTGGCTGCACCAGAAGGTGATGGAGCTTGTCGCAGCCAATGGCGGCAAGGTGCCGGACAGCATCAAGCGCTTCTGAGGCGCGGAAGCGTCCAGACGAAAAGCCCGCGGTTCGCCGCGGGCTTTTTTTATCGCCCGGACGTCGGCGGATGCGCGCGCCGGCTCACCCCGCTTCGAATTCGGCCGCGTTGTTGATCGGCACGGCGCCGCCGAAGTGCCTGTCGCTGTAGACGACGACATGCGCGCCGACGCGCTGAAACGTCAGCGTCTCCGTGGCGCCGCCGACGTCAAGGCCGCCGATCGTGAGCATATCGACGCCCGGAGGCAATCGCGGACGCCGCACGCGCACACCGTAGCGGCTGTCGATCGAAAGGCCGAGGCAGGCCTGCAGCATCATGAACGCGGCGCCGGAAGCCCAAGCCTGTGGCATGCAGGCGACGGGATATCCCACCGGCGCATCGCCGACGCCGCGTCGCGGCAGTCCGCAAAACAATTCCGGCAACCGCATGTCGAACCGCACAGCGGCGTCGAACATCTCCGACAGAAGGCGAACGACGCCGTCGCGCTCGCCATACCGCGCCATGCCGGCGACGGCGATTGCGGTATCGTGCGGCCAGACCGATCCGTTGTGATAGGACATCGGATTGTAGCGCGCTTCGCCCGCAGCCAACGTCCGCACGCCCCAGCCGTTCGAAAAGCCCGGGCCGAGCAATGCGTCGATTACCGCACGGGCGCGCTCCTGAGATGAAACGCCGGTGTAGAGGAGATGCGCCGCGTTCGACGCGCGCACCGCGCAGGGCCGCCCGTCGCCATCGATCGCGAGCGCATAGAAGCGATCCTGTTCGATCCAGAAGGCGGACTCGATCCGCTCGCGCACATGGTTTGCGCGCGCGCCGTATCGCGCCGCCGCCTCGTCGTCGCCGCGCAAGCGCGACAGATCCGCCATGGCCGCGGTCGCCGCGTGAACATAGCCCTGCACTTCGGCGAGCGCGATAGGTCCTGATGGATCGGAACCGTTCGCGTGAAAGACGGAATCGTTGCTGTCCTTCCAGCCCTGGTTCGCAAGCCCGGTGTCGCGCGCGCGCGCATAATCGACGAAGCCATCGCCGTTGGAATCGCCGGCGCCTTCAATCCATTGCATCGCGCGTTCGAGCGCAGCCCAAATGCGATCGATGAAGGCGAGATCGCCCGTCCGCTCGGCATAGGCGCCGGCGAGCATGACGAACAAGGGCGTCGAATCGACGCCGCCGTAGTAGAGCCCGAAGGGAATTTCGCCGAGCGCGGCCATTTCGCCCTGCCGCGTCTCATGCATGATCTTGCCTGGCGCGGAATCGCGAAAGGCGGATGTCTCCATCGCCTGATGTTCCGCCAGATAGGCGAGCACGCCGCGCGCCAGCGAAGGATCGATCCACAGCGTCTGCAGGGCGGTGATGATGCCGTCGCGGCCGAACGGCGTCGAGAACCAGGGAATGCCGGCGTAGGGATAGGGGCCGCTCGGCAATTCCGCGGTCAATAACGCCAGGTCTGCGCGCGATTTCTGCAACCATTCGTCGAACACGAGATTGGATGCGCGCAGGCTCGCGCCGCGCTTCAACTTACGCCGCATCGCGCGGCGTGCGCGCGCGCAGGCTTGCCGCCAGCGCGTTTCGTCCGGCGGCGGCGCGTCGCGCTCGGGGCCGACTTCGAGATGCAGGATGAGCGTCTTGTGGCGGCCGAGAGCCAGGGGAAATCGCGCCAGCGCGCCGTCGAAGGACGCCGCGGGCTCCGATGTTCTGACGATCGAGCGCCGCACGATCCCGTCGAGGCCCGTGTAGGAGAATTCGAACGACGTCGCCGCGCAAAGCGGCTTTCCGGTCACGCCGCGCTTGCGCCGTTTCATGCCGCGCACTTCGAACATGTCGACGAAATCCGCGCGGATTTCGATTTCGAGCGGCAGGATCGTTTCCTGCGCGGCATAGCTCGTCAACGCAATGCGTTCGTAGAGCCTGCCTGCGTCGAGGACGCGCTGACGCTCGATGTGCACGACGCCTTCCGGCAGCGACACGCCGCCGAGCGGGGGCAGCGGCCGGTTCGTCATGTGACTGGTGAAAACCACGTTGTCGCGGCTCAGACGCGAGGCGAGCAGAGAGGGCGTCTGCTGCGCCAGCGTCAGTCGAAAGCAGGACAGGAGCCGCGTGTCGTTGAGAAACAATCCGTCCTGATCGCCGACGACGTCGCCGTGCGAATCCGCGACGAAGAACAGATCGCCGCTCTTGAGCGCGAAGAGCGTGCGCGGCGTACGCGTTTCGCCGCTCGCTGATTGCGCAGCGCCAGGGTCGAGTACCGCCCCGGGATTTCCAGTACCGGACTCGCGCTTTTCGTGCAGCGTCTTCGCTTCAGGAAGGTCCATGAGAGGCTCCTTCTGTACGCTCATGGACGAATGGCTCGCACGCTATTTCGGCGGTGTTGGGGCGTTCGCGGAAATCAATTCACAAGCGAAGCCGCAACCGTGTCGGGCCTGCGCTGGTATTCCACATTCTCGGTCGCAGGAACGGCCCTCTCCGCCGCGCTCGCGGCAAAGCTTCGGTAGAGTTTCACGTAGTCCTGCGCCATGCGGCGCGCGGTAAATTCGGCTTCGAACGCCTTGCGCACGAGCTTGCGGTCGAGGGCGAGCACGCCCGGCATAGCGGCGACGGCCTCCTCGACAGAGGAGACGATGGTTCCCGTGACGCCGTCGCGCACGATTTCCGGCGTCGAACCGTTGCGAAAGGCGAGCACGGGCGTGCCGCACGCCATCGCCTCGATCATCACGAGGCCGAACGGTTCCGGCCAGTCGATCGGAAAGAGAAGCGCGCGCGCGTTGCCGAGAAAGTCCGCTTTCTGGCGTTCGTTGATCTCGCCGACGAATTCCACGTCGGCGCCGACGATCATCGGCGCGATTTTCTCGCGCCAGTAGTCTTCGTCGGCGCGATCGACCTTCGCCGCGATCTTGAGCGGCAGGCCGACGGCGCGCGCGATCTCGATCGCGCGATCAGGCCGTTTTTCCGGCGAGATGCGCCCGAGAAACGCGAGATAGCCGCCTTGCGGATCGAAGGTCGGCCGATGCAGATGTTCGGGAAGGCCGTGGCGCACGGTCGCGACGAAATTGGCGTCGGCGATCGGCGCGCGCTGGCTGTCGGAAATGGAGACGAGCTGCATGTCCGGGAATTCGCGATACAGCGAGATCAGGTCGGGGAGATCCTGCCGGCCGTGCAACGTCGTGACGACCCGTTCGGGCGCAGCGTGAAAAAGCGGAAATTGAACAGCGTCGATATGGAAGTGCAGCACATCGAACTGCGACGCCATCCGCCGCACGCGGTCGAGCATGACCATGTAATGAGGCACCCAGTCTCGGACGGCCGGATTGAGGCGCAACGCCTGTTTGGCGCAGGGAACGAGTTGAGCCGAGGTGATGGAATCCGCGCTCGCAAACAGCGTGACGTCGTGGCCCTGCGCGACCAGCTCCTCGCATAGCCAGGACACGACCCGCTCCGTGCCGCCGTACAGGCGCGGCGGCACAGCCTCCATAAGCGGAGCAATCTGGGCAATCTTCATGGAAATCCTCGCATCGCCTCAACGCGTCGGCCCATTGGCGTAACGCGCGCGCAGCGGCAGCGTTCCCGTAACGCAGCCGGCATTTCAGGCGCGTTGGAGACGAATCCAAAAGCTCAGATGCGCGCGGCGGGAACAGGGATGGTACCGCCACCCCGGCTCGAACGGGGGACCTCTAGATCCACAATCTAGCGCTCTAACCAACTGAGCTATGGCGGCGCGACGGCGTCGGGCCGTGATCGGCCGGGCGTCATGCGAGGGGTATCGCTATAAAAGAGCGCAAAGCCCATTGCAAGGCGCGCACGCATGTCGCGCGCGCGCCCCTCAAAGAAGGCGCCTCAGCCTTTCTTGGCGAGGTTCTTCTTGAGCTGCGCCTGGATCGGCGCGCTCGACTCGGTCGCCGTCTTCTTGGCGAGTTCGGCGAAGTCCTTCGCCTGGGCGACAGCGGCTTCGGCCTGCGCGCGCAGGAACTGGCCGTGCAGCGAGACGGCGTCGGAGACGCTCTTGGCGGTCGCCAGGGCTTTCAGATGATCGAAGGTCGCATTGGCGTTCGCCTTGGCGTTTTCGAACGCCTTGGCCGCCAGCTCCGTGGCGCCCTTGGACGAGGCGGCGAAGCTCGCCTCGAGCGTTTGCGTCGTCTCGTCGGCCGCTTCCTTCATGCGGTCGAACGCGGCGCGGCCCTGTTCGATCGTCTTCGAGGCGGCCTTGCGCAGGTTTGCGTCGATGCTCGCCTGCGTCGCGGCGACAGCCCCGATCGGCTTGATCGGCGCCGGCGCTTCGGGCGCGGGCTTTATGGCCGCCTGCGTCGGCGCCGCCTTTGGGGCGGGCGTTTCGGGCGCAACTGCCTTGGGGGCGGGCGCGACGGGCGCGGGCGTCTTGGGAGCGGGTCTGCGGACGGCCATATGATTTCTCCTCGGACGGTCGGGGTCAGACAGATTTCAAAATCAGGAGGACTTGGGGGTCACGGCCTTCTGGACGGTCGAGCCGATTTCCTTGGCCTGCTCCTGCAGGGTCGCCATCTGCGCCTTCAGATATTCGGACTGAAGCTGCATGACTTCCTGGAGGTCCTTCGCATGCACGAGCTTCTGCGCATGGTCGAAAGCAGCCTTCACATTGGCTTCGGCGTAGGACATGGCCTTCGTGCCGACATCCTTGACGCCCGTGGGCATCGAGAACGCGCTGTTGTCCATCGTGCCGACCGCTTTCTGCGCGGCGCCGATGAAACCTTCGAACGCCTTGCGCGCCTGCTCGACGCTCTTTTCAGCGAAGTCGCGCATTTCGGCGGGAATTTCGTACGGAAGTTGGGCCATCTCGCATCTCCTTAAGCTGCGTTTTCCCCGGGACGGCCGCGATTCTCCGCGTTTTCGCCCCTTGCACAAGAGAGATACCACAGATTTGCTGCAATGCAATATAGTTGTGCGGCGCAGCAGAAAAATTCATGATGAATCCATCAAAGGCGAGCGATGGACCGGCTTTGCGTGGATTTCGCGGCGCCCGCTCGTTAAGACTCCATTAAGTCTGTGCGGCGGTCGCGCGCCGCCGTCTTCAAGCGTTGACAGGGCGTGCAATGAACGAACCGGACCATGGCGCCGGCCTCGGGCAGGAGGATATCGAGGCTGCATTCGCCGATCCGGCGTTCGCCTCGCTGCGCCAGTCGGGCGCGCCTGTCTTCGTGATTGCGAGCGATCCCGTCCGCGTCGCCTATGCGAATCCCGCGGCCGAGGCCCTGTTCGGGGCCAACGCCGCGGCCATTTCGCGCCGCATCGCCAATGCAGGAGAGCCGGGCGCGCTTCGCCTTCTCGCTCTTGCGCGCGCCTTGCCTCCCGGCGCCCCGCCCCGGCTCGAGCGCCTCCGCTTCTTCTTCGGCCCCGTGGCGGAGACCGTGACGGCTCTCTGCCGCCGGATCGGCCGCGCCGACGGCGCGTCGCTGTTCGCGGTGGCCCTGCTGGGCGTTCGCGCCCGACCCGACAGTGTCGTCCCGATGGCGCCCCCCGCGACGGCGGCCCTCGCCGCGCCGTCGGAAACCGGAGCCGAGCATATTGCGACCGAGCGCGCCCGACGCGCCGCGCGGTTCGCCTGGCGCACGGACGGCGACCACCGCCTGATCTCCCTGTCGCCGGGGTTCGACGAGCTGCTGTCCGCGCGCGGCGAGGATCTCGTTGGCCGGAGCCTGCTCGACATCGCGCGCGAAAAAGAACTCGATCCCGACGGACGTCTGGCGGCCGCGCTCGGCGCGCGCGACACCTGGAGCGGAATCGACGTGGAATGGCCGCTCGGCGACGGCGCCTTGCGGGCGCCGGTGAAGCTCGGCGCCGCGCCGATGTTCGACGCCGACGAGACATTCCTGGGATTTGCCGGATTCGGGCTCGTCCAGCCCGAACGGATCGAACATTCACAATCCGCGCCGGCCCCGGCGCGGGCGGTCGAAAACGTCGCCGAACGGCCAGCAAACGAGGCCGGCGACGTCGCGCCGGACGCGGGCTCGCCGCCGCCCGCCGAAGCCGAACGCGCCGAACCGCAGGCAGCCGAAGAGACGACGGCGGCGCCGTTCGAACCGGCGATCGTGCAGGACGCCGTCGAGCTCGAAACGCCGGCGCACGCGCAGATCGTTTCCGTGACCGACGCCGGCGCAGTCGTCTACGGCGATGCCGACCGCGACATCGAACCGGTCGCCCGACAGGCGACCGACGACAGCGCCGCATTCGTGATCGATGCGCCGGACCTCGACGAGCCGGAGGAGCCGGCGGCGCCCGCGCCCCATTATGGCAAGATCGTTCCGCTGCGCCCGCAGCAGACGGCGCCCGCGAATATCGGCGCGCTGTCGGCGACGGAGCAATCCGCTTTCGAGGAAATCGGTCGGGCGCTGGGCGCCGGCGCGCCGCCCGCGGAGCCGGCCGAGCCGCGCCCCTCGCGCAACCAGCGCGCGCGCGACCTCATCGATCTCGTCGCGCGGTTCGGACGATCCGACGAACCCGCGCCGACCAATTTGCGCGAGACTGCGACGCCGGCCCTGTCTGCGCCGCCGGCGCCGGTGGCGTCGGCGCCGCCTCCGGTCGAAACCGTCGAGCCGATGGCGGATATGGAGGAGGCTCGAAATTTCGGTCGTAACGCGCGCGCGATGCTCGATCGCTTGCCGGTCGGGATCGTCGTCAGCCGGTTCGACGTGCCTATCTATGTCAATCGCACATTGCTCGATCTGCTGGACTACGACGACGCGGACGCGTTTCACGCGGGCGGCGGCATGGACAAATTGTTCCATGGCGGCGCGCCCGACAGCGGCGCGACCAAGATCGAGGCGCGCGACGGCGCGCTGATGGCCGTCGACGCGCGCGTTCAGGCGATCGAGTGGGACGACGCGCCCGCAACCCTCATCTCGTTCCGCCGCGCCGTCGAGAACGGCGACGACGCACGGGCGAAGGCCCTCGAACTCGACCTCAGGCGGCGCGACGCGGAAACCCGCGAATTGCGCGACGTATTGGATACGGCGACCGACGGCGTCGCGCTGCTCGACGACGACGGCCGCGTTCTTTCGCTCAATCGTTCGGCCGAAAAGCTGTTCGGCTACGACCAGAAGGAAATCGCCGGCGAAAAAATCGCAATTCTCGTCGCGCCCGTCAGTCAGGGCGAAATCGACTATTATTTCGACGGCGTGAAATCCGGCCTGATCGCCTCGGCGGCGTCAGGGCGCGAAATCGTCGGGCGCCGCCGCAACGGAGACGTAATTCCCCTGCTCGTCACGCTCGGGCGCGTCGG
>JAGWTW010000020.1 GCA_028868735.1 Hyphomicrobiales bacterium
TTGGTCCGCTTGATCATGCCGTGGCGCTTGCCGCGCTGGGCGTAGACCACCTTGCCGGTGCCGGTGATCTTGAAGCGCTTCTTAGCGCCCGACTTGGTCTTCAACTTGGGCATTTTGCTCTCCTGCGGGCCAGCCCGAGGGCCAGCCCATGTTTGTTCGCGTAAGCGAGCGATAAAAACCGCCACGGCAGCCCATCACTGGCCGGGCGGTTCAGAGGCGGGCTTATAGAGCCAAAACCGCGGGCGACGCAAGTTCGGGTTCGAAACAGGCGGCGCCTGCGCGAACTCTGTTGGCGGCGAGGCCGACAGCCCGCCGCCCTCGTGGAACCTTCGCGCGCGGGCGTCGGCTTCATTTGGGACCGAGACCGAAGATCGTGACCTTGCCAGTGGTGATCTCGGTCGGCCACAGCACCTCCGTCAGGCCGGTGGCGGCGGCGACGCGCTGGCCCTGCGCCGTCGCGAAGGTGATCACGCCGCCGCCGACCGCGCCGCCGACCTTCTGGCCCCAGAGCTTTGCGCCGGTGGCGCTGTCGAGCGCGTAGAGGTTTCCGCCCATGTCGCCGAAGAAGACCAGTCCGCCGCCGGTCGCAGTCACGCCGCTCTGGACCGGATAGTTCGTCTTGGCGCGCCAGCGCCAGCGCCCCGTGTCCGCGTCGACCGCATAGATCCAGCCGGCCCAGTCGAACACCGGATCGGCCCGGCCCCAGACGTTGAACGGATTTATCGAGTCTTCGCCGCTCCACGGCGTGTGGTTGGGCTCGTTCTCGACTTTCTTGGTCTGCGCGACCCGAACAGTCGTACACCATTCGACTTCGCCGACGAGCACGAGGTTGTTGGTCGGATCGTAGGAAGGCCCGTTCCACTCGGCCCCGCCGACGGACCCCGGGCAGAAATGGACCGATTTGTCCGCCGAAAACGGCGTGTCGGCGTTCTCGATGCGCGTCACCGGCGTGCGATAGATCTGCTTCCCGCTGTCGAGATCGTATCCGTAGAGATGGCCGTCCTTGGGCGCGACGACCATCATGCGGCGGTCGGCTGCGGTCTTTATCAGCGACGGCGCGCTCGAGACGTCCCAGTCGTGCCAGTCCTTGGGCACCAGTTTGAAATGCGACTTGTAGGCGCCCGTTCTGGCGTCCAGCACGACGACCGAACCCGTGTAGAGATCGCCGCCGGTTCGCGCGTCGGGGACGAAATCGGGCGAAGGGTTGCCTCCCGGCACATAAAGCAGCCCCGACTCGGGGTCGAGCGTGTAGGACGTCCAGGTCGCGCCGCCGGAAATTGTTTTGGCGCCGCCCCAACTCGCGATGTCGGCGGTCGACAGGGCCTCCGGCCCGCGGGTCGGATCGCCGGGCTGTTTGGGGACGAGATAGAATTCCCACACGATCTTGCCGCTCGTGGCGTCGAGCGCATACATCCGCCCTTTCACGCCCTTGAAATCGCCGCCGGCGTTGCCGATGAACACCAGCCCGTTCCACGCGATCGGCGCCGCCGGCGCGCTCTCGCCCTTGCCCGGATCGCCAATGGCCGTTTCCCAGACCTTTTTGCCGGTCTTGAAATCGTACGCCAGGACGCGCCCGTCCTGCGTGCCGCGAAACACGCGACCGTCGAGATAGGCGACGCCGCGATTGACGCCCTGCGGCGTGGCGGGCTGATAATTCTCGTGCGTGCGCCACACTTCCTTGCAATTCGTAGGATCGATGGCGATCGTGTCGTATTCGGTCGCAAACAGGAGCTTGCCCTCGACGAGCAGCAGGCCCGAATTGAACCCGGTGTATTGGCCGGTGTCGTAGGTGCAGAGCGCCTTCATCCGCCCGACATTGTCGCGATTGATCTCCGCTAGGGCTGCGAAGCGCTGCGAGGTGAGCGTCTTGTTGTAGCTGCGCCAGTCGTCGTCCGTCTGCGGCGCGGCGCGAGGCGCGGCCGCGGGCGCGGCTTCCGGATTGGCTTCGACAACGATCGCGCCCTTCGGCGCGTTCATGTACCGCAGGTAATTCAGGCCAAGCGACGCGAAGCCAATCACCGTATTCATATTGTTGTACGCATAGAGGCCGATGGCGGCGACGGCGACGAGCGCCGC
Organism: Hyphomicrobiales bacterium; assembly: GCA_028868735.1. Classification (GTDB taxonomy): domain Bacteria; phylum Pseudomonadota; class Alphaproteobacteria; order Rhizobiales; family Beijerinckiaceae; genus JAJXWB01. The sequence goes on from JAGWTW010000020.1 coordinate 2,077, forward strand.
CACGCCGATGGCGCGTATCCGATTTCTTGTCATGTAGCCTCCCCTCGAAACAGGTCCTTGCTGGAGTTTTAGGGGCGTCAAATGATAAATCGAGGGTCGGTCGCCGCGATCGGCGCCGAAACAGATCGGCGCGCCGTCACGAACGGGATGCAACGCGCGCGTGAAGCATGCTAGCTTCCGGCCGCTTCTGACGGAGGACCCATGGAGCGCTCGTTCGCGGCGGAAATCGAGAGCCTGAAGCTCGGCGAAGGCGAGACCTTTCATGGCGAGGGCATTCTGGCCGTCACCAAGGCGCTGTTGCAGTCGGGCGTCTCCTATGTCGGGGGCTATCAAGGGGCGCCGGTCTCTCACCTGCTCGACGTCATGGTGCAGGCGAAAGACTACATGGCCGAACTCGGCGTCTCCGTGCAGGCCTGCACCAACGAGGCTTCGGCGGCGGCCATGCTGGGCGCCTCGATCGTCTATCCCGTGCGCGGCGCGGTCACCTGGAAGTCGATCGTCGGCACGAATGTCGCGGCCGACGCGCTTTCGAACCTTTCCTCACCCGGCGTGAAGGGCGGGTGCCTGATCGTGGTCGGCGAGGATTACGGCGACGGCGCCAGCGTCATCCAGGAACGCACGCACGCCTTCGCCATGAAATCCGCGGTCTGGCTGATGGACCCGCGGCCGGATCTTCCGACCATCGTGCGCTGCGTCGAAAAATCGTTCGAACTGTCGGAGGCCTCGCACACGCCCGTCATCATGGAGCTGCGGATACGCGCGTGCCATGTGCAGGGCGAATTCACGGCGAAGGACAATCGCAAGCCCGCGATTTCGACGCTCCACCGCACGCCGGCCGCGCCGCACGATTACGCGACCCTGTCGCATCCGCCCGTCACCTTCGGTCAGGAGAAGGCGAAATACGAAGAACGTATGCCGGCCGCCCGGCGCTTCATTCTCGGAAATGGACTCAACGAGAAGATCGACGGACGCCATTCCGACGTGGGCCTGATCGTGCAGGGCGGCGTCTACAACGCCCTCATTCGCGCGTTGCAGGAAATCGGCCTCGCCGACGCGCAGGGACGTTCCGACCTGCCGATCCTCGTGCTCAACGTGGTCTATCCGCTCTGCCCCGACGAAATCGTCGGCTTCGCGATGGGCAAGAAGGCGCTGCTCGTGGTCGAGGAAAGCCAGCCCGAATATATCGAGCACGAGATTTCCTCGATCCTGCGCCGCGCGGATGTCCAGACTGCGTTGCACGGCAAGGACATGCTGCCGATGGCGGGCGAATATACGTCCGAAGTCCTCGTCGGCGGCCTCGCGAAATTCATCGAGAAGCATGTCCCGCGCCTCGGCAATGCGGGCGCGAAGAATTACGCCGACGAGATCGCCGAATTGCGCGCGAGGGCGGTTGCGGCGCTCGGCGGGCCGCCGCCGATCCGGCCGCCGGGCTTCTGCATCGGCTGTCCCGAACGGCCTTTCTTCTCGGCGCTGAAACTGGTCGAGAAGGAGCGCGGGCCGTTCCACGTTTCCTCCGACATCGGCTGTCATTCCTTCGGCACCTTCCCGCCCTTCTCGTTCGGCAATTCCATTCTCGGCTTCGGCATGTCGCTCGCCTCGAGCGCGGGGGTGCAAAGCTTTGTCGACAAGAGGCCGATCGCCATCATGGGCGACGGCGGCTTCTGGCATAACGGCCTTCTCTCCGGCGTGACGGCGCGCCTCCTCAACAAGACCGACGGCCTGCTCGTCATCATGAAGAACGGCTACACGTCGGCGACCGGCACGCAGGATCTGGTCTCCACGCCGCGCGCGGAAGCGAAACGCGAGGCCGGCGGCGCATCGACCACCGACACGGAACTGACGATCGAGGGCACGCTGCGCGGCCTCGGCGTCAAATGGCTGAAGACCGTGCATACCTATCGCGTCGACGAAATGAAGAAGACGCTCGATGAGGCCATGTCGACCAGTTTCGACGGGCTGAAAGTGATCGTGGCCGAGGGCGAGTGCCAGCTCGAACGCCAGCGCCGCGTGAAACCCATTCGCGCAGCCGCCTTGGCTGCAGGCGAGCGCGTCGTACGCACGCGCTACGGCGTCGACGACGAGACCTGCACGGGCGACCATTCCTGCATTCGCCTGTCCGGCTGTCCGACGTTGACGGTGAAGACGTCCGCCGATCCGCTGAAGAGCGATCCTGTCGCGCATGTGACGAACGGTTGCGTCGGCTGCGGGCTCTGCGGCGAGGCCGCGCATGCGGCAACGCTCTGCCCGTCCTTCTATCGCGCCGACATCGTCTCGAACCCCAGCGGCTTCGACCGTTTCATGGCGCGCGTGCGCAACATTTTCACGAAGGCCGCGTGATGAGCGAGCCCGTGAAAGTAAGATCGATCCTGATCGGCGCGCTCGGCGGCGAGGGCGGCGGCGTCTTGATGGACTGGATCGTTTCTTGCGCGCGCATGAACGGCCTTGCGGTGCAGGCGACATCGGTGCCGGGCGTCGCGCAGCGTACGGGCTCGACGTCCTATTACATCGAAATGTCCGACAAGCCTTCGGACGGGCCCGCGCCCGTCTTCGCGCTGATCCCGATGCCCGGCCGCGTCGATTTCGTCGCCGCGAGCGAACTCGTCGAAGCCGCGCGCATGATGGAGCGCGGATTGATCTCGCCGCAGCGCACGGTGCTCGTGACGTCGACCAGCCGCATGTACACGACCGCCGAGAAGATGCAGATGGGCGACGGGCGCTTCGACTCTTCGCGCGTCCTTGCCGCGGGCGAGGAGCTGGCGAAGAAATTCGTCACGCTCGATCTCGACAAGATCGCGCGCGAAACCGGTACGATGGTGAGCGCGACCCTGTTCGGCGCGCTCGCAGGCGTCGGCGCATTTCCCTGGGACCGCGCAGCCTGCGAAACGGCGATTGGAGCCGGACGCGCGGCGGCGGCGAGCCGTGCGGGCTTCAATGCGGCGTTCGAGGCGGCCGCCGCGCCGAATTCTGGACCGGATACGGCTCCCGCCGCGAAGCCGGGCGTGGTCGCTTCCGCCGGAGAGGCCGGCGGGTTTGCAGCGCTCCCCGCAGAAGGCCGCTCCATAGCCGCGCTCGGCTATGCGCGCTGCGCCGATTATCAGGACGCAGCCTATGCCGATCTCTATGCGCGTCGCGCGCTCGATCTCGCCGCAGCTGCGGGCGACGGCTCGCCGGAAACAGCGCATGCGCTGGCCGAAGCCGCGCGGCGGCTCGCCTTGTGGATGTGCTACGAGGACATCGCCCGCGTCGCGCAACTGAAGACCAAGCCGGAGCGCTTCGCGAAGATCCGCGCCGAAGCCGAAATGTCGGACGACCAGATCCTGAGCATCACCGAATATCTCAAGCCCGGCGCCGACGAGATCGCCGCCATCCTGCCGAAGGGGCTCGGCGCCTGGTTCATGCGCCGCGTGGAGCGCAAGGGAGCGCCGGGCGCGCTCGGACGCGGCGTCCACGTGGCGACGACGAGCGTGCACGGCTGGCTGACAATGCGCGCGCTCGCGCAATTCCGCCGGATCCGCCGCGCCTCGCTCCGCTTCGCCGACGAGCAGGCTGCGATCGAGAACTGGCTCGCGGCGATGAAGACGGCGCTCGCCGGATCGCCCTCCTTCGCCGCCGCGCTCGCCGAATTGCCTCGCTTGCTGAAAGGTTACGGCGAGACCGCGCAACGCGGACAGCGCAATTACGATGCGATCTTTTCGTCGATCGTCGCGCCAGCGGTCGCGCGAGGCGATTTTTCGGGCGCTGCGAGCCTGCGCAAGGCGATCGCCGCCGCGCTCGCCGACCCCGAACACGTCGCGCTCGACGCTGAGCTCAGTCAGGCCGCCGAATAATCACGCCCCCATCGCGCATTTCGAGGCGCAAACGGCGTAAACGCCGTCGCGCCCGAGCACATGCGCAAATCTACGCCCTGAAAACAGGCGCGCGATCGCCGGATGATGCAGGTTCAATCCGCCGGCGTAGGCGCCGAAGGCCGGCGCGATCACGCGCAGGCCGTCGGTGACGAAGGCGCGGCGTCGGCCGCCGATGACGGCGACGGGATGAAGGTGGCCAGCGATCTCGCCATGCGCCTGACGCGCGGACGGCTCGTGGCGCAGCGTCAACGGCCCGAGTTTGTATTCAGCGCGAAGCTCGCCGCCGATGCGGGCAGGAACGTGCGGATCATGATTGCCCGCGATCCAGATCCAGTCGCGCCCCGCTTGCAACGCCGACAATTGTTCCAGATCCTTCGCGAGCAAACGATCGGGCGCGCCGAGGTCGTGAAAGGAATCGCCGAGCGCGATCACGACGCGCGGGCGCCAGCGGGCGACGGCGGCGGTGAGACGCGCGAGCGTCGCGGCCGTGTCGTAGGGCGGCAGGAGCATGCCGCGTCGCGCAAAGGACGAACCTTTCTCGAGATGAAGGTCGGCGACGATCAGCGCGCCGGCGTGCGGTTCGTACAAGGCGCCGAAATGATCGACGAGAAGCTCTGCGCCGGCCACGACCAGCGACGGCTGTCCCGATTTCATCTCCTCCGCCGCCGCATTCATGCCTTCGCTTCTTCCGCCAGCTCGTCCGCCGCCATTTTCAACGCTTCGTCGCGCGCTTCGCCATAAATGGGCTCCTTGCCGATATCCAGCAGAATCGGCACGGCGAGCGGCGAGACGCGATCGAGCGCGCGATGGACGATTCGGCCCTCGATTCGTTCGAGCATGGCGGAAAGGCGCGCGATGTCCAGAAGCCCGGAGGCGGCGTCCGCCCAAGCGGCCTCAAGGAGAATGTGGTCGGGCTGATGGCGTCGCAGGACGTCATAGACGAGATCGGTCGAGATCGTCACCTGGCGCCCGGTCTTTTCCTTGCCGGGGAAACGACGCTCGATCAGGCCGGCGATCACCGCGCAATTGCGGAAGGTACGCTTCATCAACGCCGATTCCTGCAACCATGCCTCGAGGTCGTCGCCGAGCATGTCGCGCGAAAAGAGCCCGCCCATGTCGGCCTTGCCCATATCTTCGAGCGACCAGACGGCGATGGCGTAGTCGCTCGCGACGAAACCGAGCGGCTTCAGGCGGGCGCGCTCCATGCGCCGCGTCAGCAGCATCCCGAGCGTTTGATGGGCAAGCCTGCCCTCGAAGGGATAGGCGACCAGGAAATGCCGGGATCCCCGCGGAAAGGTTTCGACGAGCAGGTTGGTCCGGCCCGGCAAGATCGAGCGGGCGCGCTGTTCTTCGAGCCAGTCGCGCACCTGTCCGGGAAGATATTTCCAGCTCGCTGGCGTCGCCAACATGCCGCGGACGCGATCCGCGAGATAGGTCGAAAGCGGGAATTTGCCTCCGGCGTAAGACGGGATTTTCGGCGCGTCGCCTGCCGCACGCTGCACGAGCGCCTCGTTCTCGACGATGCCTTGCAGGCTCAAAATCTCGCCGCCGAACAGGAACGTGTCGCCCGGCGCAAGCGTCTCAAGAAAATACTCTTCGATCTCACCGAGCACGCGTCCGCCGCGCGTCAGCGGGCCGGTGTAGGTCCCGCCGGATTTCGGTCCCCGGCCGCGCATCAATCGCACCTTGATCATGTCCGACTCGACGATGACGCCGACATTCATGCGATAGCTTTGCGCAATACGGCCGTTGGCGACGCGCCAGAGTCCATCTTTCGTACGCCTGATCGTCGCGAAGCGATCGTATGTGCGCAGCGCGTAGCCGCCGGTCGCGACGAAATCGAGCGCGCGATCGAAGGTCTCGCGCGAAAGCGCCGCGTAGGGCGCGGCCGATGAAACCTCGCGATATAGTTCGTCCGCGTCGAACGGCGCGGCGCACGCCATACCCAGTATGTGCTGAGCGAGTACGTCGAGGCCTCCGACGCGCGCAACCGGCGTATCCTGAGCGCCCTCTCTTGCCGCGGCGATCGCCGCCGTGCATTCGAGCACCTCGAACCGGTTCGCCGGCACGAGAATAGCGCGCGAAGGTTCGTCGAGCCGATGATTGGCGCGCCCTATGCGCTGGGCGAGCCTGCTCGCGCCCTTCGGCGCGCCGACGTTGACGACGAGATCGACGTCGCCCCAGTCGATGCCGAGATCGAGCGTCGAGGTGCAGACGACCGCGCGCAGCTTGCCCGCGGACATCGCCTCTTCGACACGACGCCGCTGCCCCGCATCCAGCGAGCCGTGATGCAGCGCGATCGGCAGCGCGTCCTCGTTGATGCGCCAGAGCTCCTGAAAGACGAATTCGGCCTGCGCGCGCGTGTTGACGAAGACGAGAGTCATTTTCGCGCGGCGGATGGCGTCGTAAATCTCCGCGAGCGCATGGCGCGCGCTATGACCCGCCCAGGGCAGGCGCTCCTGCGTATCGAGAATGGAAATGTCGGCGGCCGCGCCGGGCGACGCGACGACGAGATCCGCGAGCGCCCCTCGACCGACGAGAAAGCGCCGCAACTCGTCGGGATCGCGCACCGTCGCCGACAATCCCGTGGCGATCGCCGCCGGCGCCAGCCTGCGCAGCCGCGCAAGGCCGAGCGCCAGAAGATCGCCGCGCTTCGACTGGGCGAGCGCGTGCAATTCGTCGAGCACGATGCGTTTCAGATCGGCGAAAAGATGCTCGGCGTCGGGCGATGCGATCAGCAGCGCGAGCTGTTCGGGCGTCGTCAAGAGTACGTCCGGGGGATCACGACGCTGCCGCTGGCGCTTTTGCGCGGACGTATCGCCGGTGCGCGTCTCGATGCGCAGGCCGAGCTTCATTTCGGCGACCGGGATTTCGAGGTTGCGATGAACGTCGACCGCCAGCGCTTTCAGCGGCGAGATATACAGGGTGTGCAGCCTGCCGCCGGGCCGGTTGGCGCGTCCCCGCGCGCTCGCAAGAGCGATCAGCGTCGGCAGAAACCCGGCCAGCGTCTTTCCTGCTCCGGTCGGCGCGATCAGCAGCGCATCCCGTCCCCGTTCCGCCGCCCGGATCAAGGCGAGCTGGTGATCGCGCGGCCTCCAGCGACGGGCGGCGAACCAGTCCTGAAAGGCGGGGGGAAGCGTGGGGCGGGAGCTCACAGCGGAAAGTTAGCGCGGCCCGGCGGCGGGACGAAGACGTCGCCGCTTGTGCGGGACCGCACAGCGTGGGGCTGCGGCCTTGTTTATCAAACCGGAAACGACGCAGACGAGACCTGCCCCCTCGGAACGTCGTGGATGGCCTGCTCTGGGGGGCAGGTCCATCCGAACCGCATGCCGGCGGTGGGGGCCATCGGCATGCGGTGGGCGGGCGGCCGGGGGGCCGCTCGCCCATTTCGCTCGGGAACCCTAAAGGACCCCGGCGCGTTCGTTTTTGCAGCTTCGGCAAAGCCGACGTCGGAGAGTAGGATGGAAAACCAGAGCGAACATATCCGCTTGAACCTGACGTCCCGGCTCATTCTGGGCGCAACCGCGGCGCTCGGCCTCGCGCTGCTCGCCAGCGCGGCCCCGTCCGCCGTCTCGGCGTCCGGCCGAGCTCCGCTGGTCTCGGCGTCCTCGCTCCAGACCCTCAGTTCGGCCCCCGGCATCTCGTTGGCCCGGGCGCAGGGGTCGGACGACGAGGATTGCGTGCGCGTGACCGTCGGCGGTTCTACCCCCAATCGTCTGGTTTGCGCCGAATAGGATCGGCTCGACGCGGACCGCGCGATCCCTACATTAAAGCATGACGCAAAAAACGGGCGCAGCGGACGTTCTTACCGTGACCGCGAACGGGCTTTACTGCCCTGCGGGCGACTTCCACATCGATCCGGCGCGTCGCGTGGCCAATGCGCTCATAACGCATGGCCACTCCGATCACGCGCGGCCCGGCCATCAAAAAGTGCTGGCCACCCGGCAGACGCTCGAGATCATGCGGCTGCGCCTCGGCGATCATTTCGCCGACGCTTCGCAGCAGATCGCCTATCGCGAACCGCTCGCGATCGGCGACGCGCGCGTGACATTCTTTCCGGCCGGACATGTGCTGGGGTCGGCGCAAATTCTGATCGAGGCGAACGGGCGCCGCGTCGTCGTATCCGGCGACTATAAACGCGCGCACGATCCGACCTGCGAATCGTTCGAGCCGGTCCGGTGCGACGCATTCGTCACGGAGGCGACGTTCGGTCTGCCGGTGTTCCGTCATCCGCCGACGAGCCAGGAAATAGGCCGCCTTCTCCAATCGATGCAACTTTTTCCGGAGCGCGCGCATGTCGTCGGCGCCTATTCGCTCGGCAAGGCGCAGCGCATGCTCGCGCTGATCGCCGAAGCCGGATGGGACAGGCCCGTCTTTATTCACGGCGCCCTCGACAAGATTACAGAGCTTTATCGAAGCGAAGGCGCGCCGCTCTGCGATACGCGGAAGATCGCGGCGGCCGACAAGAAGAAGCTCGCTGGCGAAATCGTTCTTTGCCCGCCCTCCGCGATTTCCTCCGATCTGTGGCTCAGAAACTTTCCGGAGCCGCGCATCGGCTTCGCGTCCGGCTGGATGCGCGTAAGAGCGCGCGCCCGTCAGCGCGGCGTCGAACTGCCGCTCGTCGTTTCCGACCACGCCGACTGGAACGAGCTGTGCGCGACGATCGCCGACACCGGGTGTTCGGAAGTCTGGGTCACACATGGCGCGGAAGATGCGCTGGTCCATTGGGCGCGCATGCGCGGCCTCGCAGCAAAGCCGCTGCACCTGCTCGGCTTCGGAGACGAAGACGAGGCGGACGCCGTGCAGGACGCGCAAGAGACGACCTCATGAATCGTTTCGCCGAGCTTCTCGACCGTCTTTCGTTCGAGCCGTCGCGCAACGGCAAATTGCGGCTCATGACGGATTATTTCCGTCGCACGGAAGATCCGGAGCGCGGGTATGCGCTCGCCGCGCTGACGGGCGCGCTCGCCTTCCGTCACGCCAAACCCGCGGCTGTCCGCGCGTTGATCGCCGAGCGTATGGACCCGGCGCTTTTCGCCATGTCCTATGATTTCGTGGGCGATCTTTCGGAAACCGTCGCGCTCCTGTGGGGCGCGACCGGCGTCGTCGCCTCGCGCCCGGCGGGCTCCAATCATCCGCCGCTGACGCTTTCGGAAATCGTCGAAACGCTGTCGCGCGCAGGACGCCTCGATCTCGGGCGGCTGCTGGCGAGCTGGCTCGATTCGCTCGACGAGACCGGCCGCTGGGCGCTTTTGAAACTGATCACGGGCGCGCTGCGCGTGGGCGTTTCCGCGCGGCTCGCCAAGACCGCCGTCGCGGAGCTCGGACAGGTCGAACCCAACGACATCGAGCAGGTCTGGCACGGAATTGCGCCGCCCTATCTGCCGCTGTTCGCCTGGCTCGAAGGCAGGGCCGAGAAACCGTCGTCCATCGATCCCGCGCCGTTCCGCCCGGCCATGCTCGCGCAACCGCTGGATGAGAAAAATTTCGACGATCTCGACCCGCGCGATTTCATCGGGGAGTGGAAGTGGGACGGAATCAGGTTGCAGGTTTCGGCCGGGCGCGATCCGTCCGGCGCGCGGATCTTGCGTCTTTTTTCGCGCACGGGCGAAGAGACGACGGGCGCGTTCCCGGATCTGGCCGATGCGCTCGGGCGGATCGAAGCGGACGCTTTCGCGCTCGATGGCGAGTTGCTGGTCGTGCGCGACGGACGCGTGCAGCCTTTCGGCGCATTGCAGCAGCGGCTCAACCGCAAGAGCGTAACCGCGAAACTCGTTTCTGAATTTCCGCTGCGGCTGCGCGCCTACGATATCATTGCCGAAGGCGACGAAGATTTGCGCGGCGCGCCATTCGAGGAACGCCGCAACCGCCTCGAGGCATTCGTCGCGAATTCACAAAGCCCTGCGCTCGATATTTCGCCTCTGGTGCGCTTCGACGACTGGCAGACGCTCGCAGCCGCGCGTGCAGATCCCGCCGCAGCCGGCGCAGGCGACGACGCCGCGGCGGTCGAAGGCGTCATGCTGAAACGACGCGATTCCATTTACACGCCGGGCCGTCCAACCGGTCCGTGGTTCAAGTGGAAGCGCGATCCCTTCAACATCGACGCGGTGCTGATGTATGCGCAACGCGGGCACGGCAAGCGCTCGTCCTTCTACTCGGACTATACGTTCGGCGTCTGGCGAACGTCGGAGGCGGGCGAGGAGCTCGTCCCGGTCGGCAAGGCCTATTTCGGCTTCACCGACGAGGAGCTGGCGAAGATCGATCGTCACGTGCGCGCGCACACGATCGAGAAATTCGGACCGGTGCGCGTCGTCGAACACGGATTGAACGCCGGTCTCGTGTTCGAGATCGCGTTCGAAGGATTGAACCGCTCCACGCGGCATAAATCCGGCGTCGCCATGCGCTTTCCGCGCATCGCGCGCATCCGCTGGGACAAGCCCGCGGCTGAGGCCGACCGTATCGAAACGCTCGAGGCAATGCTGCCGCCGACGTGACGCGCTCAAGCGCCCTTGTCGGGTTCGAGCACGTCGCCGTCCGCTTGCAGGAGACCCGCCAGGAACGCGCGTCCACGCGACCTGTCGCCGCCGCCGACGAAGCTCGTCGCGACGCCAACGGCCACGGCGGCGAAAAAACCGAGCACGGCGCCGTGCGCCAGCCGATGGACGGTCGGCTCGCCAGTCGCAAAAAGGGATTCCGCCGCGACAAGGCCGGTCGCGAGCGCAAACAGCGCGTCGACGGCGCGCGCACGCGGCCACAGCGCAAGGGCCATCAGCGGCGCGAGCGTCGTCGCCGAAAGCGCCAGAGCGACGCCGATGAGCACGCGCGGCTCGAGTTCGCGCGCCCCAGTCAGCAAGCCGCCCATGACGATCGCCGCAAGCAGGATCGCGCGCGCGATCGCCAGTCGCCGGCTCGTCAAGGCGGAACGGTCGCGCACATGATGGATCGCGTCGTTGCCAAGTGCGGTCGCGGCCGCCAGCAGACCTGCGGACGCCAGCGCAATTCCCACGCCGACGATCGCCGCCCATACGAGGCCGGACATGGCTGCGCCAAGCGCGGCCAGCGGCGGCAGCGCGGTGAGAAGGAAGACGCCGCGCGTGTCGATATCCTGCGGGCGCAGTTCGCCCGCGAAATTCGGCGTTCGCTGACATGCTGCGCGCGCTTGCGAAGGGCTCGGCGCCGATACGCCGCAAATGGCGACGAGCCGCGTGGCGCTTGCTGCGTAGATCGCGTCCGGCAACCGTTCGGGACGACGGCCGACCATCGTATCGACGAGAGCGAGCGTCGAGGCCGCAACGGTCGCACAGACGAGCGCCGCGGCGACCAGGCCCCAGAAAAGGCCGCCGAAGCCCGCACGCACGGCAGCGATGCGGTCGCGGACGCCGACGAGCGGCGCAATCAGCGGCGCGAACGAGGCCATGCCGAGCGCCATGCCGGCCGAAAGCGAAAGGCTCGCAGGTTCTCCGGCGTCGCCTTGCCAGGCCTCGATCCGGCCGATCGCCGTTCTCCAGGCGTCGGGATCCCCGATGTAGGGCAACGGGATCGTCTGCTTGTGCAAGGCGAGAAGGAGGATCGGAAGCGCAAAACAGGCGATGAAAACGCCTCCCGTCGTCGCAGCGATCCAGATCGCGCCGGACTGGCCGCCCGGCCCCACCGCAAGAACAAGGACGAGACCGACCGCGACCGCCGCGGCTGGACGGTCCACGCCGGCGATCGTGCTCAACCCGGAGACAGCCGTCTCGTAACCGGCGAACGCGGCGATCAGGGCGGTCGCGCCGACGACGGCGGCCACGCCAAGCCGCACCGGCAGCCGCTCGAAACGCGAAGCGACGAGATCGGACAGGGAAAATGCGCCGGTCTTGCGAAGATAGGGGCCGCTGACGAGTAAGGCGCAGACGAGCCCGCCCGCAAATCCGGCGAACACGCCGACGCCGGAATATCGATCGCTCACCGGAGGCGTGAACGGAATGATGAGCGCGAGCGCGATGGCGAGCGCCCCAACGCCCGCATAAGCCGGCGGAACGGCGCGCCCGGCCGCGTAGAAGCGCGAGACGCGCATCGTACGCAGGAGAAGGCCGATCAGCGCAACGCCGGCCAGAAGCGCGGCGGGGCCGGCGGCGGCGATCAGGCGTTCGGGCGCGCCGACGCGGTCGATGAGGACGATCAGGCCGGCCGCCGCGGCGAAAGCCGCCATTGCAAAGGCGACGCGCCCGTCGATCGCGGCGCGCTCCGTGAGTTCATCGTCGGTCGGTTGTCGTCCCAATCCGAAGCTCCCCAAGCCCTTGACGGCTTGCGCCCTTCACGGTGCGATGGATAGATGGCGGAAGCCGCGCTCACAAGGGCGACGCGTCATGGGAGGCAAAGTGGCCGCGACTTCGACCCGGATCCTGATCGCCGACGATCATCCCCTCGTGCGGGGCGCCCTGTCTCAAGCCGTCGCAGGCGCCGTGCCGGGCGCGGAAATCCTCGAGGCGGGCGATCTCGACGGCGTCTCGAAGATCCTGACGGAGGGCAGCAATGTCGATCTCGTGCTGCTCGACCTCTCCATGCCCGGCGTGCGCGGATTTTCCGGCCTCATGTATCTGCGCGCCGAACATCCAGACGTGCCTGTCGTCATCGTCTCCGCCAACGAGGACCGGGGCGTGATCCGCCGCTGCATCGACTTCGGCGCTTCCGGGTTCGTGCCGAAGACGACGGATATCGAGGGGATGCGCTCGGCTGTTCGCAAGGTGCTGGAAGGAGAAATCTGGACCCCGCCGGACGTCGATCTGAGCGCGCCCGCCGACAAGGAGACGGCCGATCTCGTGCGGCGCATGGCCTCGCTCACCCCGCAACAGGTGCGTGTGCTGATGATGGTCTCGGCCGGGCTGCTCAACAAACAGATCGCTTACGAGCTCAGCGTTTCGGAGGCGACGGTCAAAGCGCATGTGTCCGCGATCCTGACGAAGCTCGGCGTCGAAAGCCGGACGCAGGCTGTCATCACCGCGGCCAAGGTCGAGAGTCTCGCAGGGGCGCCGGCGCTGCGCGCGACGGATTGACAGGCCGCAGGGGGCTTCCCATCTCCTGCGCGTCCGAGCAGACCGCGACGACACAGCAACATGTTGGGACATCGCCATGAGCGCCCCTGAATATCCCCGCCATCCCGCTTTCGAGCCGAGTGCGGTTCCTCCGGCGCAAGCGGCCGCGCCCGCCGCCGTTTCGCCACTCAACCGTTTTCTCGGCGGTCCGCCGGTCGCGGTGTTTCTGCGCCTGCTTTTCGTATCGCTCGTTGTAGGCGCGTTGCTCGTTTGGCTGAACATCCACCCATACGACGTGTTCTTCTGGATCCAGCGGTTCTTCAACCGGTTATGGATGCTCGGTTGGGACGCTGTGCGCGAGGTCGCCGAATATGTGCTGGCGGGCGCCGCGATCGTCGTACCCGTCTGGTTCGTGACGCGGCTCATCAGCGTGCGTCCGGCGCGCTGAGCATTTCACGCGCCTGCAATAGCTGGCGTCGACGTTACGGGACGACATCTACATTGACGGTTCGCCGGAACAAGCGGCCGCCGCCATTGGGTCCTATAATGCCGATGCCTATCTCGAAACGGTCTTTGCCGGGGCTCGCGCCGGCCTGGTACATGACCATGTTTCGTCCGCTGGTCGCGGCGCGGCCGAGTGCGCCTTGCTTGAAAACCCGGACGACGTCGATGCTTCGCTGGCGCGGGCCGATTTCAATCGACATCTCGCAGGCTTGACCTGCGCGGACCTGAATCCATTCCTGCGGCGTTCCGTTCTTGCCAGTAAAGATCGTGTCGTCGCCGGTACAGGGCACGATCTGCGCGCGAGCAGATCCGGCGAAAGCGAAACCGAGCAAAACGGAAACTGCCCGCAACAGGCGAGGCGATGCAATCGATCGAGCCGGGCCGCGAACCCTGCCGTGAATTTTCTGGTCCGTCATTCGCAATATCTCCGGTCATTGAAAACCAGACATCTGCCATGCTCCGGCCGCTCGATCGCGACCGGCTCGCGCCGGGGGGCGCCTGTGCTGGCAAATCGCGTCCTGCGCCGATGCGGCCCCGCCAGAGCGCGCGCGCGGTCGACGATCTCCAGTTTGACGGATTGCGCCGGCGCGCCGCCTGGCGCGAATTTAATGCGGCACTGGCCGGATCGCGTGATGACCACTGTGATTTTGCTCGCACAGCCCGCGCACAGAATTTGCGCGGGAATTTCGCACACGGCGGCGATCGCGTCCGCGGAACCGGCGCCAAGAGCGGCGACGAAGGCGATCGGGAGAACGTTCAGCCTCATGTCTGCTACTCGCAATAGTTTCGGCCATTGAAGGTGAAGCAGCGACCGCCGCCGGCCGCGCGCGGCGGAGCCGGCCTGCTCTCGGCGACCGGACGCGGCGCCTGACGGGCCGTCGCGCGTTCCTGTCTTTCGACCGGACGGCGCGCAACGGGTTTGCGCGCTTCCGTCGGTTTCGCCTTTGCGACGGGACGCGCGACACAATCGCCCTCGGCGTCGAGAATTTCTCCGCGCCCGCAGGTCTTGGCGACGCAACGTTCGCCGCGCGCTTGCTGACGCGGCGCGCATTCGAGCGGACAAAGCCGGCTCTGCCGCGCCTTCAAACGCTCGAGAAGCGCGGCATCGGGCTGCGACGGCGCGGTTGCGAGCCCGGTGTAACGGGCCATAAGTTTCAACGAACGCTGCATCGCGGCCGAACGCCAGTCCGAAGTTCCGCCTGGATAGCAACCGATCCGTTTCAATTCGGCCGCGATTGGCGGCACGAGGGCGATCTGCTCCGCGGTGAGGCCGGCCGGCGATTGGGAGGCGCCGGCGGTCGCGGCCTGCGCGGCTGCGCCGGCCGCAGCTTTTGCGCGCGCCGCGTTCGCCTCGTCGGCCGCATTTTTCGCCTCCGACTGCAGCCGATCCACTTCGGCTTTCAGTTTTTGCGCCTGTTGGGCGGCCGCCTGCGCTTCCCGATCCCGCGCCTCCTTTTCCGCCAGCAATTTCTGCGTGGCGGCTTTTTCCTCTTCGCTGCGTAGACGCGCGGCCTGCTCGTTCGCCAGCCGCTCGGCCTTGTCGCGCGCGTCGCGCTCGGCGCGATCTTTCTCGCGCTGCGCCAGTTCATTCGCCATGCGGATGCGTTCGGCTTCGGCCGCGGCGAGTTTCGCCGCCAAATCTTTTTCGCGCGCAGCCGCCTCAGACGCGATGCGCTCGCGCTCGGCCTGCTCGCGAGCGGCGCGCTCCGCTTCCAGCGCTTTCTGGCGGGCCTGTTCTTCCGCCTTCCTTTTTTCGGATTCGGCGGCCGCTTTCTGTTCGGGATATGCGTGCTCGAGATAATCGAGCCGCAATTTCGCGTCGGGCGCAAAGAACGAATTCGGGAAACGCGCAATGAATTCTCGGAACGTCGCAGGATCAGAGGACGCCCGGATGCGCGTCCAGATGGTGCGGTCGGTCTCCGACTGATTGAGATAGTAGTCGCTGAGCAGAGATATCGACAATTCCGGTATTTGCCGGCCCTTGGTCTCCGAAAAAACTTCGGCTGCGACGCGACGGAACATAGAGCCGATTTCGAGTCCGGGCTCTTTCAGCTGATTCACAAACGCATGCGTGAAAGGGCTGTTGCGTCCGCTGCCATCCTGCGCCGTATCGTTGGCCTGAGTCGAATAAGCGACGACCATGCCGCGAACCTGTTCGGGTCGTACAAAGCCGTGAATGTTTGGAATGTCGCGCGATCCGCTTTTGATCGAACGCACAAATCTTTCGGCGAGCGGATTGTTGCGGCAAGCGTCGAGCACCATGACCTTGACGCCCGGGCTGAGATCGAGCGCCGCCTTCACATCGTCCAGACTCACCATCTGGTAGCGCAAGCTCACTTCGTCCTCGAGCTCGGCGTCGACCGGCATGATGTAATTGCGGCCCTGATGCTGCATGCCGTGACCGGCGAAGAAGAACAACGCGGCGTCGGCCTCGCGCGCCGCCCGCGCAAAGCGCGCCAGAGATTCGTCCATCTCGCGCTTGTCGGCGTTCACCTTGAAAATGACATCGAAGCCAATTGCGCGCAGCGCGGCTGCGATGTCTTCAGCATCGTTCGCCGGATTGGGCAGAAACGCCGTGCCCCTGTATTTGGAATCGCCGATTACGAGCGCAACGCGCTTGTCAGCCAATGCCGCGGTCGATTGAACGAACCACAGCATCAGAAAAGCCAGCCAAGGTAGAAACCTGAGCTTCGCCCGCATCGCCTCTCGCCCCCGGACCCCGGCGTCGCCGGGCTCCGAGGCGAGACTGCCGCGTTCGCGCTCGTTGGACAAGAGCGGGCCTGAGGGCGCTAGGTCGCGACCCGCCAATCCATCGCTTTGCGGCCGACGACCGAAGCGAGACTCGAATGCCCTTCCTGCGCGAGCCGGCCGACAATTCCGCGCTTCATGCGCGCGACAAGGCCGACGCCCTCGAAGACGAGGGCCGAATAAAGCTGCAACAGGCTCGCGCCAGCCTCGATCTTGGCGAACGCGCTTTCCGGGCTGTCGAGGCCGCCGGCGCCGACAAGCGGGAACTGTCCCTCAACGCGAAGAAACGTCTCGGCGAGCATGCGCGTCGAGAGGTCGAACAACGGGCGGCCGGAAAGGCCGCCGCTTTCCTTCGCGCTGGCTTCGCGCAGCGAAGTCGGACGCGAGATCGTCGTGTTGGATACGATCATGCCGTCGATTTTTCGCGCACGCGCGACGCGGACGATGTCGTCGAGATCCTCAAGCGCGAGATCGGGCGCGATCTTCAGGAGCAGAGGCTTCCGCGCCGGTCCTGCATCGCGCGCGTCGATCGCGCGCGCAAGAAGCTCGTCGAGCTGCGCGGCCTGTTGCAGATCGCGGAGACCCGGCGTGTTCGGTGACGATATGTTGATCGTGAAATAGGACGCGACGTCGGCGAATTTCTTCACGCCCGCCACATAATCGGCGATGCGGTCCTTTGCGTCCTTGTTCGCGCCGACGTTGACGCCGACGATCCCCCTGCGTGCGTTGCGCGCAAGAAGACGGCGATGAACGACGTCATGGCCTTCGCTGTTGAACCCGAATCGATTGACGACGCCCTTGTCCGCAGGCAGGCGGAACAGACGCGGTTTGGGATTGCCGGGCTGCGGGAGCGGCGTGATCGTTCCGACTTCCGCGAAACCGAAGCCGAGGCCGATCAACGCATCCGGCGCCTCGCCGCCCTTGTCGAAGCCCGCGGCCATACCGACGGGATTAGGAAACAAAAGGCCAAAAGCTTCGACCTTCAGGCGCGGATCATCGGCGCCGCATGGGGGGATCGGCGCATATTTCAGACCGAGGATCGTTGCGCGATGCGCCGCTTCTGCGTCGAGCGCGAGCAGCAGCGGGCGGGCAAGATTGTCGAAGACGCCGATCATTTCAGAGAAGTCCCGTAAAGTCGTGACGACCGTCGGCTCTCAACGGCAACGCTGCGACGCTGACGGCGCGCCCCACCGGCAGAGGCGCATAGAGATGCGGAAACAACGCGCCGCCGCGTGAAGCCTCCCACTTCAAATCCGGCCCGAGCGCATCAGCTTCGACCGCAACCAGCAGGAGGTCGGCCTGTCCGCCGAAATGTTTCGCGGCGGTCTCAGCAACCTGCGCCGCCGTCGAGAAATGGATGTAGCCATCGGCCACGTCTACAGGCGCGCCGGTGAAAACGCCGGCCTTGCCGGCCGCTTCCCACGCCTGGCGGGAAAGAATTTTGTAGATCAGACCCATGGACGCTCCTTACGCCCTGTATGCGACGCGGTTCGGGCAGGGTCCAGTCGAACGAATAGGCGAAAATTCCCCGCCTTCTGTGAAACATCTGTTGAAAATGTGAAACAGATCGATTACAAGGATCTTTGTCCTATACAATAATCGATCTCGGGGGCTCCCATGCTGACCCATGCGCAGGTCTGGACGGCAATCGACAACCTCGCCGAACGTTACGACATGACGCCGTCGGGCCTTGCGCGCAAAGCCGGCCTCGACCCGACCACCTTCAACAAATCCAAGCGCAAGTCGCCGGACGGGCGCCTTCGCTGGCCCTCGACCGAGTCGATCGCCAAGATCCTGGATGCGACCGGCGCGAGCGTCGATCTGTTCATGTCGCTGCTGGGTCCGGGCGCGCCCGCCCATCGCAAGCCTCTGCCGCTGATCGGCCTCGCGCAGGCCGGCGACGGCGGCTATTTCGACGACGGCGGGTTTCCCGTCGGAAGCGGCTGGGACGAGATCGAATTTCCCGCGGTCGGCGATCCGAACGCCTATGCGCTCGAAATTTCCGGAGATTCGATGGTTCCGGCCTATCGTGACGGCGACCGCGTGATCGTCTCGCCGGGCGCGCCGGTGCGACGGGGCGATCGCGTCGTCGTCAAGACGACGGCCGGCGAAGTTCTCGCCAAGGAATTGAAGCGGCAGACCGCCAAGACCGTCGAATTGAAATCGCTCAATCCCGACCATCCGGATCGCACCATCCCGGCGCAGGATGTGCGCTGGATCGCGCGGATTCTGTGGACGAGCCAGTAAGCGCGGGAGGAATGCAATGATCGGATACGTGACGCTCGGAACAAAAGATCTCGCACGCGGCGCGAAATTCTACGACGCGATCGCCGCCGAAATGGGCGTCGGGCGCATGATGGAAATGGAAAGGTTCATCGCCTGGGGCAAACCCGGCGGCGGCGCAGGCATAGGGCTGACCTATCCGTTCGACGGCCAGCCGGCGAGCGTCGGAAACGGCGTCATGGTTGCGCTTGCGGCCAGAGACCGCGCGCAGGTCGACCGCCTTCACGCGCTCGCGCTCAGCCTGGGCGGCAAGGACGAAGGCGCGCCGGGGGATCGCGGCGGCGGTTTCTACGCCGCTTATTTCCGCGATCTGGACGGCAACAAGCTCAACGCTTTCGTGATGGGCTGATCGGAATCGCCTTGCTCTTTCGACGGGTCGGGCGTATATAGCGCCCAATCATACAGTCTCATGGACCACATTGGATGGTCATTGTGAGAGTGGGCCCCGGCCGGGACCCGCTCTTTTTTGTTACCCGGCCGAGGTTCGATCCCGTCTTGACCGATCAGACGCCCGATATTCCCGCTGCGCTCGACGAGCCCCGCCTCGTCTCCGAGACCGGGCTCGCCGCGCGCATCGCGCACGTCGCCGCGCCGACGCTGTCGGGCCTCGGCTTCCGCCTCGTGCGCGTGAAAATTTCCGGCCAGGACGGCATGACCGTGCAGATCATGGCCGAGCGTCCGGACGGCTCGATGAATATCGAGGATTGCGAATCGGCGAGCGAGAACCTGTCGCCGGTGCTCGACGTCGACGATGCGATCGCGCAGGCCTATCGGCTGGAAGTGTCTTCGCCGGGCATCGATCGTCCGCTCGTGCGCGTCTCGGATTTTTCGCGCGCGATCGGACATGAAGCGCGCGTCGAGCTGGCGACGCCCATGCCCGACGGCCGCAAGCGCTTTCGCGGACTGATCAAGGGCGTCGAGGGCGAGGGTCGCGACGCGGTCTTGTCGTTCGAGCGCAACGACGCGCGGTCCGATGAGGAAAAGCTCGCGCAGATTCCGCTCGGCTCGCTCGAGGAGGCGCGGCTGGTCCTGACCGACGCCTTGATCCGCGAGTCGTTGCGGGCCGGAAAGCTCGCGGCGGAAAAGCCGGCCGAAGGCGAAGAGGCTGCGCCTGAAGCGCCGCCGCGCCGCGGGCCGGGCCGTTTCGCCGCCAAAAACAAGATGAAGGCGAAGCCGGCTGTGCCCGCCGGCGTGCAGACGCATTTCAAGAAATCCCCGCGCGCGCCGACGCGCGGCAACACGAATCCCAAATAGGAGAAACCGCCATGGCCGTAAGCGCCAACAGGCTCGAACTCTTGCAGATCGCCGACGCCGTCGCGCGAGAAAAATCGATCGACCGCGGCATCGTGATCGCATCGATGGAGGACGCGCTGCAGAAGGCCGCGCGCCTGCGCTATGGCCAGGAAACCGAAGTGCGCGCCGAGATCAACCAGAAGACAGGCGAAGTGCGCTTTTCGCGCCTGCTGCTCGTCGTCGACGAGATCGAAAACGACGCGACTCAGATTTCGCTCGCCGAAGCGCGCCGTCGCAATCCCGCCGCGCAATCCGGCGACTGGATCGCCGAGACGCTGCCGCCCTTCGATTTCGGCCGTATCGCCGCACAATCGGCCAAGCAGGTGATCGTGCAGAAGGTGCGCGAGGCCGAACGCGATCGCCAGTACGAAGAGTACAAGGACCGCATCGGCGACATCGTCAACGGCGTCGTGAAGCGCGTCGAATACGGCAACGTGATCGTCGATCTCGGCAAGGGCGAAGCGATCATCCGCCGCGACGAAATGATCCCGCGCGAGATGTTCCGGCCGGGCGACCGCGTGCGCGCGTACGTTTACGACGTGCGCCGCGAGCAGCGCGGCCCGCAAATCTTCCTTTCGCGCACCCATCCGCAACTGATGGCCAAGCTCTTCCGCCAGGAAGTGCCGGAAATCTACGACGGCGTGATCGAGGTGAAGTCGGTCGCTCGCGACCCCGGTTCGCGCGCGAAAATCGCAGTCGTTTCGCGCGACTCCTCGATCGACCCTGTCGGCGCCTGCGTCGGCATGCGCGGTTCGCGCGTGCAGGCGGTCGTGAACGAATTGCAGGGCGAGAAGATCGACATCATCCCCTGGTCGGCGGATGCGGCGACCTTCATCGTCAACGCGCTGCAGCCGGCTGAAGTCGTCAAGGTCGTGCTGGACGAAGATTCCTCCCGTATTGAAGTCGTCGTTCCGGATGACCAATTATCGCTTGCGATCGGGCGGCGCGGACAGAACGTGCGGCTCGCTTCGCAGCTCACCGGCTGGGACATCGACATTCTGACGGAGGCCGAGGAATCGGAGCGTCGCCAGAAGGAATTCGTCGAACGCACGAATGCTTTCATGGACGCGCTCGACGTCGACGAAGTCGTCGGTCAGTTGCTCGCCTCGGAAGGCTTCCGCTCGGTCGAAGAACTCGCTTTCGTCGAACCGCAGGAACTGGCGTCGATCGAGGGCTTCGACGAAGAAACGGCGGCGGAAATCCAGAACCGCGCCCGGGAATATCTCGAGCGTATCGAGGCCGAACACGATGCGCGGCGGAAGGAACTCGGCGTCGCCGACGAACTCAAGGAGATCGACGGGGTCACGACCGCCATGCTCGTGAAGCTCGGCGAGAACGACGTGAAGACGGTCGAGGATCTTGCGGGCTGCGCGACGGACGATCTCGTCGGCTGGTCCGAGAAGAAGGACAACGAGACGGTCAACTATCCGGGCTTCCTCGACGGTTTCGAATTGTCGCGCGAGGAAGCGGAGGCCATGATCATGGCGGCGCGAGTCAAGGCGGGCTGGATCGAGGCGGCGCCTGAAGAGGCGCCGGCCGAAACAGAGGCCGAATAGGGATGAAGGCGGCGGCGCAGGAAGCAGGTTCGCTGCGAACCTGCGTCGCGACCCGTGCGGAGTTGCCGCCGGACGAGATGATCCGGTTCGTGCTCGCGCCGGACGGAACGGTCACCCCCGACCTCAGGCGCAAGCTGCCGGGTCGGGGCGTCTGGGTCACGGCGACCGCGCAAGCCGTCGCGGCCGCGGCGAAGAAGAACGCCTTCGCGCGAAGCTTCAAGACGCCGGCGCGGGTTCCGGACGGCCTCGCCGACCGGATCGAGGAGCTGATGGCGAGGGACTGCCTGCAGGCTCTGGCCCTCGCCAACAAGGCAGGGCTCGTGACCACGGGCTTCGCCAAGGTCGAGGCTCAGGTCGAGAAGGGCGAAGTCGTCGCCCTGCTTCACGCCGCAGACGGCGGCGCCGATGGAAAACGCAAGCTCGGGCAGGCGCTCCGGCGCCGGTTCGGGGGAGCGCCGCCGATCGAACTCGAAGCGTTCGGCTCGGCCCAAATGGATTTGGCATTGGGCCGGTCAAATGTGATACATGCAGCGCTCCGGTCCGGACCGGCCAGCGCGGCTTTGATCGAAAGATGCGCGCGCCTGCGAAAATATCGCGCGGGCGCCGGCGAATTGGACTGCGCGAATGCGCCGTCCGGACGGGATGAAGGGGCGTAAGGCCCAGGACGCAGGACCGAATGACCGATACGAAAAATACCGGCGACAAGACACTCCATGTCGGGACGGCCAAGACCCTGACGCTGAAGCGTCCGGTCGAACAGGGCATGGTGCGACAGAGCTTCTCGCACGGCCGCAGCAAGGCGGTCGTGGTCGAGAAGGTGAAGCGCCGCACGCTCGGACCCGCCGAAGCCAAGGCCGCGCCTGTCGCACAGCCCGCGCCCGCAGCGCCCGCGCCGGCCGCGCCCGCCCAGGCGCCCAAACCGGCCGCCCCCGCCAAACCACCGTCAGGCGTGGTGCTGCGCACGTTGACCGACGACGAACGGCAAGCCCGCGAGCGCGCGCTCGCCGACGCGCGCGTCCGCGAGGACGAAGACCGCCGCCGCGCCGAAATCGAGTCCAAGGCGCGCGCAGAGCGCGACGCCCGCGAAGCCAGCGAGCGCGAAGCCGCCGCCGAGCGCAAGCGCGCGGAGGAAGAACGACACGTCAAGGAGGCCGAAGCCAAGCGCAAATCCGAGGTCGAAGCGCGGCGCCGCCTCCCGGGCGAGGCGCCCGCCGGCGTGCCCGGCCCGGTCGCCTCCGAGCAGGCTGCGCCTGCGCCTGCCGCCGCGGCCGCCCGCCCGGCCCAGCCGGGCGCGCCCGGCGCATTGCAACCGCTGCGCCGTCCGATCCTCGCCCCGAAGCTTTCTGTGCCTGTCCCCCGCCCGACGCGCGGCGCGGAGCAGAAGAACCGCGGCCGCCTGACCGTCGCCAGCGCGACGTCCGGAGAGGACGAACGCACGCGTTCGGTCGCCTCGTTCAAGCGGCGCGTGCAGCGCCTGACGCGCGGCGTGCAACAGGATCAGAAGGAAAAGATCGCCCGCGAGGTGGTCATTCCCGAGACCATCACGATCCAGGAACTCGCCAACCGCATGACGGAGCGCGGCGTGGACGTCATCCGCTTCCTGATGCGCCAGGGGCAGATGCACAAGATCACCGACGTGATCGACGCCGACACCGCCGAACTGATCGCAGGCGAATTCGGCCACACGGTCAAGCGCGTCGCGGAATCGGACGTAGAAGAAGGCCTTTTCGATGCGCCCGACGCCGACGAGACGCTGGAATCGCGTCCGCCTGTCGTGACGATCATGGGCCATGTCGACCATGGCAAGACCTCGCTGCTCGACGCCATACGCCACGCCAATGTTGTTGCAGGCGAAGCCGGCGGCATCACGCAGCACATCGGCGCCTATCAGGTGACCGCGCCCAACGGCCAGCCGATCACGTTTATCGACACGCCCGGCCACGCAGCTTTTACCGCCATGCGTGCGCGCGGCGCGCGCGTGACGGACATTGTCGTGCTGGTGGTGGCGGCCGACGACGGCGTGATGCCGCAGACGGTCGAGGCCATCAATCACGCGCGCGCTGCGGAGGCGCCGCTGATCGTGGCCATCAACAAGATCGACAAGCCGGACGCCAATGCGCAACGCGTGCGCACGGAACTCCTCCAGCACAACGTGCAAGTCGAAAGCATGGGCGGCGAAACGCTGGAGATCGAAGTCTCGGCGAAGCAAGGCACCAATCTCGAAAAGCTGCTCGAAGCGATCGCGCTTCAGGCCGAGGTGCTCGATCTCAAGGCAAATCCGCATCGCTCCGCCGAAGGCACCGTTATCGAGGCGCGCCTCGACAAGGGCCGCGGCCCGGTCGCCTCCGTGCTCGTGCAGCGCGGCACGCTCAAGGTCGGCGAGATCATCGTCGCCGGCGCCCAGTGGGGCCGCGTTCGCGCTCTGATCGACGACAAGGGCGCCAATGTCGTAAGCGCGGGACCATCGTTCCCGGTCGAGATACTCGGCTTCAACGGCGCGCCGGAAGCCGGCGATCGCATGGCCGTGGTCGAGAACGAGGCGCGCGCTCGCGAGATCACGGAATATCGTGAACGCCAGAAGCGCGAGAAGCTCGGCGCCAGGACCGGCGGCGCACGCTCCTCGCTCGCCGACATGATGACGCAGTTGAAGACCGCAGGCCGCAAGGAGTTTCCGCTTGTCATCAAGGGCGACGTGCAGGGGTCGGTCGAAGCAATCATCGCCTCGCTCGAAAAGCTCGGCACGGACGAAGTGGCGGCGCGCGTCGTGCATGCTGGCGTCGGCGGCGTGACCGAATCCGACGTGACGCTGGCGGAGGCCTCGGGCGCAATCATCCTCGGCTTCAACGTGCGCGCGCACAAGGAAGCGCGCGAGGCGGCTGAACGCTCGGGCATCGAAATTCGCTATTACAACATCATCTACAATCTCGTGGACGATGTGAAGGGCGCGATGTCCGGTCTGCTGGCGCCTGCCATCCGCGAGACCATGCTCGGAAATGCTCAGATTCTCGAAGTGTTCAACATTTCGAAAGTCGGCAAGGTCGCCGGCTGCCGCGTCACCGACGGCACGGTCGAGCGCGGCGCGCATGTGCGCCTCATCCGCGACAATGTCGTGGTGCACGAGGGCAAACTGTCGACGCTCAAGCGCTTCAAGGACGAGGTCAAGGAAGTGCTGGCCGGACAGGAATGCGGCATGGCGTTCGAAAACTACCAGGACATGCGCCAGGGCGACGTGATCGAATGCTATCGCGTCGAGGAAGTGAAGCGCACGCTCTGAGGCTCGCACCTGTCTTCCGGCCTCGCAATGCGCGAGCCGGGACCCAGGGACCGCACAACGACACACTCGCGTAATTCGCCCTGGATCCCGGAT
Source organism: Hyphomicrobiales bacterium (assembly GCA_028868735.1). Taxonomy (GTDB): domain Bacteria; phylum Pseudomonadota; class Alphaproteobacteria; order Rhizobiales; family Beijerinckiaceae; genus JAJXWB01. The sequence continues at coordinate 26,690 of JAGWTW010000020.1, forward strand.
CGCCGGCTGCGCCGCCGTCCGGGATGACAGCGAGGCGATCCGACAGGATGTGAGAATTCAATGTCTCGTTCCCATCATCAACACGGCGCCGAGCCGTCTCAGCGCATGTTGCGCGTCGCTGAACTCATCCGCCACGCGGCCTCGGAAGTCTTTTCGCGCGGCGAGATCAACGATCCCGTGCTCGAATCGCATGTTGTCACGATTCCACGCGTCAAAATGTCGCCAGACCTGAAGCTCGCGACGTTGTTCGTCATGCCGCTCGGCGGCAAAGATTCGAACGACGTCCTGAAAGCGCTCGACAAGCACCGCAGCTTCCTGCGCGGCGAGATCGCGCGCAAGGTCAATCTGAAATTCGCCTGCGACATCCGGTTCAAGGTCGACGACAGTTTCGACAATGTCGCAAAGATCGACGCATTGCTGAATTCCGACAAAGTGCGGCGCGACATAGAATCCGCGAACACGGACCAGAGCGAGAGCGAGCACGAATGAGCAAGCCGCGCTCGAACCGCGTCGTCGTCGACGGGTGGGTCGTCCTCGACAAGCCCGTCGGCATGACGTCCACGCACGCCGTTTCGCGCCTCAAGCGAATCTATAACGCCAGGAAGGCGGGCCATGCCGGCACGCTCGATCCGCTGGCTTCGGGCATCCTTCCGGTGGCCTTCGGCGAAGCGACCAAGACCGTTCCCTTCGTGCAGGACGGCGAGAAAGCCTACAGATTCACGGTGCGCTGGGGCGTCGAAACGGATTCGGACGATTCCGACGGCAAGGCGGTCCAGCATTCCGATTTTCTGCCCAGCGTCGACCAGATCGTCGAATTGCTGCCGCGCTTCGTGGGCACGATCCTGCAACGGCCGCCGGCGTATTCAGCCATCAAGATCGCAGGCGAGCGCGCCTACGATCTGGCGCGCGACGGCGAAGTCGTGGAGATCGAGCCGCGCCCGGTGACAATCCATTCGCTCGAACTCGTGCAGACGACCGACGACAGCGCCACGTTCGAAGCGCAATGCGGCAAGGGAACCTATGTGCGCGCAATCGCGCGCGACCTCGGGCGCATGCTCGGATGCTACGGGCATGTCACCGCGTTGAGACGCACGCGCGTCGGACCCTTCAGCGAAGCCGATCTCGTCACATTCGCTGATCTCGAAGCTTCGTCGGAAGCGGCGGCCGAACACATGCTCGCCGTCGAGGCAGGGCTTACGGAACTGCCCTGCGTCGTCATCGACCGCAACGCCGCCGCCCGGTTGCGGCGCGGCCAATCGATCCTGCTGCGCGGGCGCGATGCGCCGAACGAAGGCGAAAAGGCTTACGCAGCTTGCGAAGGCGCGCCGGTCGCATTCGGCACGGTCGAAGCGGGCGAACTCGTGCCCTCCCGCGTATTCAACTTCCAGGTCTGATTTTTCGCGCAAGAAAAAAGCGGCGGGAACGAAACGACGACGCAAAATTGGGGGGGCATGCGTCGCCGTCCGTCGCGCACGCAGCGCGCCTGCCAGTCAGCCGTGAAACGAATCCCGGGCCGTCCCGCCTAGATTTAGCTTCGGCTACTTCAACCCAAGGCGCAATTGACAGGATGTCCGATACGGACACCAATGACGAAAACCATCAGCTTCGCATTATGTCCTTCGATCATCTGCCTTCCGACATCAGCCAGACCTTTGCCGTGACCTTCAACAATTTCTACGTTGAAATGTCGCGCATCGTGACGGAGCGTTTTCACGGCGACCTTCACATGTTCCTCGTGCTCGTCGCGCTTTCGAACAACAGCATAGCGCCGCTCCTCTCCGCCGCGGACCGTTTCGATCGATACGGATCTCTGGATCATGTGATCGCTGAGGACTACGCCTATACCAAGCTCCTGACGCTGGCGCAGATCGTCGGGCTTCCGCGAACGACGGTGCGCCGGAAAGTGCAAGCGCTGATGGCGCTCGGCTACATAGAACACGATCCGCGCAAGGGCTTTCGTCTCATAAAGCGACGAATGGCCGAGAGTCCGACGATCCGGGATATTCTCGACCAGCAATATGCGCTGATGGTCAAGCTCGTCGGCGTCCTGTCGCGGCGCGGCATCCTGCGGGAACGCCCCGGGGGCGCACGCGCCAAGCGGTGAAGGTTCAGGCGCGGCGCCGATGGGCCGGGACTGGTCATTTCCTGCTTTTCGTGTATAAGGCCGCCGTCGACCGCGCGCCGGTCGGCTTCCGACCCTGCTGGACGACATCCCGGCCGGGCCATTTCTCCAAAAAAGACAAGGAGTTCACGATGTCGATCACGGCCGAGCGCAAGCAGGCGCTCATCACTGAATATGCGACCAAGGCCGGCGACACCGGCTCGCCCGAAGTTCAGGTTGCGATCCTCACCGAGCGCATCTCCAACCTGACCGAGCACTTCAAGAGCCACGTCAAGGACAACCATTCGCGTCGCGGCCTGCTCAAACTCGTCTCGCAGCGCCGCCAGCTTCTCGACTACGTCAAGAAGCACGACGACGCCCGCTACAAGAAGCTGATCGAACGTCTCGGCATTCGCCGCTGACGTCGCGTCACGAGCCTCTGGGGCTCGCCCGACGACCGCGAGACAAACGACTCGCGGTCTGCAGGACACGGCGGCATGGGGCCGCCGCGTCATATCCGACCGCGAAAGACAAAGCGCCATGACAGGATCGCCGGAAGCTCTCGTCGCCTGAATCGAGCTTCCCGCCGTCTTGTCCGTGGCGCTTTGTTTTTACGCAACCGAAAGAAACACTACATGTTCGAAATCCATCGCGAAGAACTCGACTGGGCCGGCCGAAAGCTCGTGCTCGAAACCGGCAAGGTCGCTCGTCAGGCGGACGGCGCCGTCATGGCCTCGTGGGGCGACACGACTGTGCTCGCGACCGTCGTCGGCGCAAAGAACGCCAAGCCTGGTCAGGACTTCTTCCCGCTCACCGTCGACTATCAGGAAAAGGCCTTCGCGGCCGGCCGCATTCCCGGCGGCTATTTCAAGCGCGAGGGTCGTCCCTCCGAGCGCGAGACGCTGATTTCCCGCTTGATCGACCGTCCGATCCGTCCCTTGTTCCCGGAGGGCTATCGCAACGAAGTGCAGGTCATCGTCACGGTGCTGAGCCATGACCTCGAGAACGATCCGGATGTGCTGTCGATCGTCGCGGTTTCCGCCGCGCTGACCCTTTCGGGCATCCCGTTCATGGGCCCGGTCGGCGGCGCGCGCGTCGGCCACATCAACGGTCAGCTCAAGCTCAATCCGACGATCGAGGAAATGAAGTCCTCGGATCTCGATCTCGTCGTCGCCGGTACGGGCGACGCCGTGCTGATGGTGGAATCGGAAGCCAAGGAGCTTTCCGAAGAAACCATGCTCGAAGCGGTCATGACCGGCCATCGCGGGTTCCAGCCGGTGATCGAAGCGATCATCCGGCTCGCGGAACGCGCCGCCAAGGATCCGCGCGATTTCACGCAGAGCGATCGCGCTGCGGTCGAGAAGGCGGTTTCCGACGTCGCCGAAAGCGAATTGCGCGCAGCCTACAAGATCACCGCCAAGCAGGAGCGCTACAAAGCGGTCGACGCGGTGAAGGCGAAGGTCATGTCGCACCTCTTCCCCGAGGGCGCCGAGCCGCAATTCTCCAAGGAGCACGTCGGCGAAGCCTTCAAGGAGCTGCAGGCCAAGGTCGTGCGCTGGAACATTCTGGACACCGGCATTCGCATCGACGGCCGCGACGTGAAGACGGTTCGTCCGATCATCGCCGAAGCCGGCGTATTGCCGCGCACCCACGGCTCCGCGTTGTTCACACGAGGCGAAACGCAGGCGCTCGTCGTGGCGACGCTCGGCACCGGCGAGGACGAGCAGTACGTGGATTCGCTGGAAGGCACCTACAAGGAGCGCTTCCTGCTGCATTACAACTTCCCGCCCTATTCGGTCGGCGAGACAGGCCGCGTCGGTTCGCCGAAGCGCCGCGAGATCGGCCACGGCAAGCTTGCCTGGCGCGCGATCCGTCCGATGCTGCCGACTGCGGCCGAGTTCCCCTACACGATCCGTCTCGTGTCGGAGATCACCGAATCGAACGGATCGTCGTCGATGGCGACAGTCTGCGGTTCTTCGCTCGCGCTGATGGACGCAGGCGTTCCGCTCAAGCGTCCGACGGCGGGCATCGCCATGGGCCTCATTCTCGAGGGCCAGCGCTTCGCCGTGCTGTCCGACATTCTCGGCGACGAGGATCATCTCGGCGACATGGACTTCAAGGTCGCCGGCACGGATCAGGGCGTCACCTCGCTGCAGATGGACATCAAGATCGCCGGCATCACCGAGGAGATCATGAAGGTCGCGCTCGGCCAGGCGCGCGACGGCCGCCTGCATATCCTCGGTGAAATGTCGAAGGCGCTGACCGGCGCCCGCAGCGAGCTTGGCGAGTTCGCGCCGCGCATCGAAACGATGAAGATTCCGACCGACAAGATCCGCGAAGTGATCGGCACGGGCGGCAAGGTGATCCGCGAGATCGTCGAAAAGACCGGCGCCAAGATCAACATCGAGGACGACGGCACGGTCAAGATCGCCTCTTCGGACGGCAATTCGATCAAGGCGGCGATCAACTGGATCAAGTCGATCGCCAGCGATCCGGAAGTCGGCCAGATCTATGACGGCACGGTCGTGAAGACCGTCGACTTCGGCGCCTTCGTAAACTTCTTCGGCTCCAAGGACGGACTCGTTCACATCTCGCAGCTCGCGCTGGGCCGCGTCGCCAAGACGACCGACGTCGTCAAGGAAGGCGACAAGGTGAAAGTGAAGCTGCTCGGCTTCGACGATCGCGGCAAGGTGCGCCTGTCGATGCGCGTTGTCGATCAGCAGACGGGCGAAGACCTCGAGGCGAAGCAGAAAGCCGAGCGCGAAGCGCAAAAGACCGCGGAGGCCGCTGGCGAATAATCGCCCGCGATTCGGTCAAGAACAAAAGACCCGCCGGTTCGCGCCGGCGGGTTTTTTCGTCGCAGCCGCTATCTTCCGATATGCACCACGTCAGCGGTCGAACGCAGCGTGTCGCCAATTCCGTCGCCGATGTCCGACGCCCGTTCGCCGAGCGTTTCGCGCGTTTGCGGATCGACAATCGCCAATGGCGCAGACACGACGACGCCCGCCGCGCCGCCGACGGTAGATGCGGCGCCGACCGCGGCCACGCCGATCCGTTCGCCAATGCCCGATCGCGACTCGGTGAGCGTCTGTCCGTTGGCGAGCCGTTGACCGATGAGGCGCACGATCTCGGGCGACTGGGCGAATTTGGAATGGTTGAGCGGATCGTCCGACTTCACGTCGCTGAGATCGATTGTCTTCACATTCAGCGCGGCCAGTTCCGACTTGTAGGGCTCGGCGTTCGGATCGATCGCGCCGGCGCGGCGCTTGTCCCCCCACAGACGCGCGGATAATGCCAACGCCTTGTCGTCACGAGACACGAACATCGTGATCGGCGGGCGCTTTGACCCCATGCCGGAGACTTGCGCGAGAAAAACGTCGAAATCGACGTCAGGCGCAGCGAGCACGATTTCCTTGATCTTCGGCGCGATCCTTCCGTCCCGCACGGCCATCTGGTGTAGCGCCTCGATCGCGGCCCAATTGCCCATGGAATGAGCGAGCACGTCGATCTCAGCCACGGCCTTATCCTTGACGAGCGTCTGAAGCACCGCTTCGAGCGCGTCGCGCGAATAGGTCGCGCTCTCGCGGTCGTAGGTGTAGGCGAGCAACCGGCCACGCGAGGGCCAGGTGAACAACAACGGCAGCGCGGCCGCGCGCGAGTCATGCGCGATCTGCGCAAAGCGATAGACCGCATCGTCGAATCGCGTGTTGTAGCCGTGCACGAACAGCAGCACGCGCCGGCCCGGCGTATGGGCCAGACGCTGGTCGAGATGCGCCTGCGCGCCTTTCGCATCGAGCTCCTCGGCGCGAACCGTGACGAAATCGCGGCTCGGATCACCGGGCGGATTGGCCGGCCATTGCACGTCGCCGATCACGCGTGCGCTATCGGGCGGGATCGAAACGGCAATATCCGCAAACCGCATCTCGCGCGCGCGGTCGCCGCCGAACATGCGCGAGGGTTCGCCCGGCGTCGGCCGGCGCATGGTCGCGACAAGCATGTCGACACGACTTGCGCCCGGCGGCTCGGCGAAGTCGCCGACGGGAGTCAACACGCCGTCCGATCGACCGGCGCAGGACGCGAGAAACAAGGCTGCCGTCAGGGCAACGAACACCAGAGGACCGGGCGGCCGCGCCGCGCGGCTGCGCGATGTTCGTACGTCGCTCACAGCATGCTCGGAAGCACTCGGTCCGGGGGACGATGGCCGTCCATGAACGTCTTGACGTTCACAATGACCTTCTCGCCCATGTCGATGCGCCCTTCGAGGGTCGCCGAACCCATGTGCGGCAGCAGCGTCACCTTGCCCGCTCTGGCGAGCTTCATCAGCTTCGGGGAAACAGCAGGCTCGTGCTCGAATACGTCGAGACCCGCGCCGACAAGTTCGCCGGCCTCGAGCATGCGCACGAGCGCGTTCTCGTCGATGATCTCGCCGCGCGCGGTGTTTACGACGATCGCATGCGGCTTCAGATATTTCAGGCGGCGCGCCGACAGCAGGTGATAGGTCGCGGGCGTATGCGGGCAATGGACCGATACGATGTCCATACGCGCCAGCATCTGGTCGAGCGATTCCCAATAGGTCGCCTCGAGTTTCTGCTCCGTCGCCTGCGCCACCCGCCGCCGGTTGTGATAGTGGACTTCGAGGCCGAAAGCGCGCGCGCGCTGGGCGACCGCCTGGCCGATGCGCCCCATGCCGACGATGCCGAGCTTCTTGCCCGTGATCCGATGACCGAGCATCCAGGTCGGCGACCAGCCGGCCCATTCGGTCGACGTGATGGCCTGCGCGCCTTCGACGATGCGCCGGGCGACGGCCATGATGAGCGCCATCGTCATGTCGGCCGTATCGTCGGTCAGAACGCCCGGCGTATTCGTCACTGTGATGCCGCGGCGCAGGGCGGACGTCACATCGATATTGTCGACGCCGTTGCCGAAATTGGCGATCAGCTTCATCTGTTCGCCGGCTTGCGCGATCAGGCCCGAATCGATCCGGTCGGTGATCGTCGGCACCAGGACCTCCGCGGCGCGCATTGCTTCGACGAGTTCGGCATGGCTCATCGGCGCGTCGGTCGCGTTGAGACGCACGTCGAACAACTCACGCATGCGCGCCTCGACCACCTCCGGCAGCTTGCGCGTCACCACGACCAAGGGCTTTTTCTGCGGCATTCCCAGTCCGTTCCTCGCCACTGGCAGGCGGGCCAAAACAATCGGCCACGGCTTGCCGCCGCCGCAATTCACCGCTCCTTAACGACGTTTGGACGACAACGTGTCCGGAGCGGCCGGCGGTTCGACGCTTCCTAGCAGATGGCCGGCCAAAGACAAGAACGCCGATCAAGCCAATCGCCCGGAGTGTGAGCCAATGCAGCCGATCCCGCGACCTTCGCTTGTCAGGTCCATGGCGCGGTTCCTGCGCTTTGCGCTGACGGCCGCGGCTCTTGCGTGCGCGACGCCCGCGCCAGCCGCCCCGCAGCAAATCGGGCCTGTCACCGGCCTTCCCCTGCCGCGCTTCGCCAGCCTGAAGTCCGACCGAGTCAACTTGCGGGAGGGGCCGTCCAAGGACCATCGGACGATCTGGATCTTCGAGCGAGCCGGCCTTCCCGTGGAAATTACCGCCGAATTCGACATTTGGCGGCGCATCCGGGATTCCGAGGGGTCCGAGGGCTGGGTGTTGCACTCGCTCTTGTCCGGCCGCCGCACTGGTTTGGTGGCTCCCTGGAAGAAGGGCGACACGTTCCCATTACGGACGACCCCTTCGCCCGATGCGCCCCTGCGCGCACAACTTCAGTCCGGCGTGATCGGGACGATCAAGTCGTGCAGCGGAACCTGGTGCCGGCTCGCCGGCGAGGGCTTCGACGGCTGGATCGAGCAAGACAAACTATGGGGCGTCTATCCGGGCGAGAAAGTCGAATAGCGCGGGGGCGCGGCGGATTGCGGCTCTTTGGCAACAGCCGTCGCCGATTGGACACAATCCGGGCGGCGTGGGTCCGACCGGCTTCCCGCCTCCGACACTGCTGTGTTAGAAGCCAGTCGATTTCATTCCGGAGGCGCTTCGCGCCGGTTCCGAGGGAAAACGACGCGAAATGGCCGACCGGCGCTCCAGTTTCGAATACGAGGATCTGCTCGCCTGCGGGCGCGAGGAGCTGTTCGGCCCGGGCAATGCGCAACTGCCGCTGCCGCCGATGCTCATGTTCGACCGGATCACGGAAATTTCCGAGGCGGGCGGCGAGAACGGCAAGGGTTTCGCGCGGGCGGAATTCGACATCAAGCCGAGCCTCTGGTTCTTCGACTGTCATTTCAAAGGCAATCCCGTGATGCCGGGATGCCTGGGACTCGATGCGCTCTGGCAGCTCACCGGTTTTTTTCTCGGTTGGCTCGGCAATCCCGGACGCGGCATGGCGCTCGGCGTCGGCGAGGTCAAACTGACGGGTCAGGTTCGGCCGACCGTCAAGAAAGTTTCCTACGGAATCGATTTCAAGCGCGTCTTCAAGGGAAAGCTCGTCCTCGGCATCGCCGACGGCTGGGCGGAAGCCGACGGCGAGCGTATCTACGAGGCCAGGGATCTGAGAGTGGGCCTGCTGAAGGGCGAAGCCGCGGCGACCTGATTGCGACGGAATATCGTCGGCAAGGTCGACCCTCGGCGAGGGAGAGTGAAATGAGGCGCGTCGTCGTCACAGGTATGGGCATCGTTTCGTCGATCGGCGCCAATACGCAGGAAGTCACCGATTCGCTGCACGCCGCGCGTTCGGGCGTGGTGCGCGCCGAGGACTATGCAAAGCTAGGGTTCCGCTCGCAAGTTCACGGCGCGCCGACCGTGAAGGCCGAAGAGATCGTCGACCGTCGCGCAATGCGCTTTCACGGCGGCGGAACCGCGTGGGCGCATGTGGCGATGGAACAGGCGATCGCCGATGCGGGTCTCGAAGGCGGCGACATCTCGAACGAGCGCACGGGCCTGATCGTAGGTTCCGGCGGCCCCTCGACCCGCGCGCTCGTCGAGGCGGCCGACACGACCCGGAGCAAGGGCCCGAAGCGCGTCGGGCCGTTTGTCGTGCCGAAGGCGATGTGCTCGACCGCCTCGGCGACGCTCTCGACCTGGTTCAAGATTCGCGGCTCCAGCTATTCGATCTCGTCCGCCTGCGCGACCTCCAGCCATTGCATCGGCAACGCCGCCGAGCTCATCCAATGGGGCAAACAGGACGTCATGTTCGCCGGCGGGTGCGAGGAGCTCGACTGGACGCTCTCCGTCCTGTTCGACGCGATGGGCGCGATGTCCTCGAACTACAACGATCGTCCTGCCGTCGCTTCGCGCGCCTACGACGTCAATCGCGACGGATTCGTGATTTCCGGCGGCGCAGGCATTCTGGTGCTGGAAGAACTCGAACACGCAAAAGCGCGCGGCGCAAAAATCTATGCCGAACTCGTCGGCTACGGCGCGAGTTCGGACGGCGCCGACATGGTTGCGCCATCCGGCGAGGGCGCGGCGCGTTGCATGCGCATGGCGCTGGCGGGCGTGAAGGCGCCGGTCGATTACATCAATCCGCACGCGACATCGACGCCGGTCGGCGATCTCAAGGAAATCGAGGCGATCCGCGAGGTGTTCGGCGTCGGCGACAAGTGCCCGCCGATCTCGGCGACGAAGTCGCTGACTGGCCATTCGCAGGGCGCGACCGGCGTGCATGAGGCGATCTATTCGCTGCTCATGCTCAAGAACGGCTTCATCTGCGAGAGCGCCAATATCGAGGATCTCGATCCGGCTTTCGCAGACATGCCAATTCTGAGGCAGCGTCGCGACAACGCCAGGATCGGAACGGTGCTGTCGAATTCGTTCGGCTTCGGCGGGACGAACGCAACCCTCGTCTTCAAACATCTCGACGCCTGAGCGGAACCGGCCAGATGGAATCGCACAGCAAGACGGGACTGATGCAGGGGCGTCGCGGCCTGATTATGGGCGTCGCCAATTCGCATTCGATCGCCTGGGGAATCGCCAAGGCGCTCGCGGATCAGGGCGCAGAGCTCGCCTTTACCTATCAGGGCGAGGCGCTGGGAAAGCGCGTCGCTCCGCTCGCAAGGGAAGTCGGATCCGATTTCCTCATGCCCTGCGACGTCGAAGACATCGCCTCGGTCGACGCGGTCTTTGGCGAAATGGCGAAGCGCTGGGGATCGATCGACTTTCTGGTGCACGCGATTGGTTTTTCCGACAAACGCGAATTGAAGGGCCGTTACGCCGACACCTCGCGCGAAAATTTTTCGCGCACAATGGTCATTTCCTGTTTCTCGTTCACGGAAGTCGCCAAGCGCGCCGCCGACCTGATGCCGCGCGGCGGATCGATCATCACGCTGACTTACGGCGGCTCGACGCGCGTGATGCCGAATTACAATGTAATGGGCGTCGCCAAGGCCGCGCTTGAAGCCTCCGTCCGCTATCTCGCTGCGGACTTCGGACCGCATGGCATCCGCGTCAACGCTCTGTCGCCGGGTCCCGTTCGCACGCTCGCCGGCGCAGGCATCTCCGATGCGCGATCCATGTATTCGTTCCAGCGCGCGCATTCGCCGCTGCGCACATCCGTTACGATTGAGAACATCGGCGGTTCGGCGCTCTACTTCCTGTCGGATCTATCGGCAGGCGTGACCGGCGAGGTTCATCACATCGACGCCGGCTACAACATCATCTCGATGCCGCGTCCGGAAGACATGCGCGCGCCGGCCAATGAAGCGGAAGCCGCCGAATAGTCGATCCCGCAAATTTGGTTCACACGTGCAATGCACGATCGACAGCGGACGGACTTCGTCTGGCGCACTCGCGCACCATTGACGATCCTCGGCGTTCGGCGGTCGGCAACCGGCCACATTGCCAAACCTTAAGTTGAAGTGGCCAGACTTCGCGCGCTCACTTGCGCCATTGCAACGCTTCCCGAGGAGAAGCCAGATGATAGCGCGCAAGTCAGTCGTGGTCGGCATGGTCGCCGCGCTGGGCGTCGCGGGGGCGGCAGCCGTCGCCAGCGCAGAATCACAAACGCCACCGGCGCCGCCGTCGGCGACAGAGACGGGCCCGGCCGGGTATGCCGGCTGGGGACCGCACATGGGCGGCCTTATGGATGGGATGGGCCCCGGCCAGTATGGCCGACATTTTTCCAAGGAAGACCGCGCAGCGTTCTTCGATGCGCGGGTCGCGGCGGTCCATGCGGGCCTGAAGCTCAGTCCTGATCAGGAAAAGTTGTGGCCGCCGGTCGAAAGCGCCGTGCGGGACATGGCCAGAACGATGTCCGACATACGCGAAAAGGCGGATGCATCCGGACGCCCGAAGGACCCGATCGAAGGCATACAGCGCATGGCCGCGGCGTCTACAGCGCGCGGCGAAACCCTGAAAAAGGTCGCCGACGCTGCCGGACCGCTCTATGCGTCGCTGAGTCCGGAACAGAAAGAACGTTTGCCGTTGCTCGCGCGACCGGCCATGCGCGAGCGCGTTGGCATGTGGATGCGCGGCCACGGCATGCACTGGGGCTGGGGCCGAGATCGCGACGAAGGCGGCGGCTGGCGCCAGGGCGACGCCGACGGGCCGCGCATGGGACCTGGCATGATGGGCCCGGGCCACGACCGATAGATTGAAGAAAGAGGCGGGTCCGGCCCGCCTCTTTCCTAGTTCGAGAAGAACGCCCTCAGTTGCGGCTTCATGATCTTACCCGGCGCGTTGCGCGGCAGCGGGTCTCCAGAGAAGGCGATCCGAACGGGAACCTTGAATGCGGCGAGATGTTCGCCGACGAAGGCGCGCAATTCGTCCTCGCTCGCCGCCGCGCCGGGCTTCAGCGTCACGACCGCCGCCGGTTCCTCTCCGAGCGTACGATGCGGAAGACCAATGACGCCGGCGTCCATAACCGCAGGATGGCGGTACAGGACTTCCTCCACCTCGATGCAATAGATGTTCTCGCCGCCGCGGATCAGCATGTCCTTCTTGCGGTCGACGATATAGAGGAAGCCCTCCTCGTCGATCTTCGCGAGGTCGCCCGTCTTCAACCAATCGTCCTCGAACGCCTTCGCCGTCGCGTCCGGCTTGTTCCAGTAGCCGCGCACGATATCGGGCCCGCGCACCCAGAGTTCGCCGACCGCATTCGGCGGCAACGTGGCTCCGGCGTCGTCGACGATTTTCATGTCGCAAACGGGAATGCAGGGACCGGCGCTTTCGGGACGCCTCCGGTAGTCTTCAGCGCTGTGGCTCGTGAAGGTCGAGGTCGTTTCCGTCATGCCCCAGCCGATGCCGGGCGCCGATTTCGGAAATACTTCGACGATACGCTTGACGAGTTCGGAGGAGGCCGGCGCGCCGCCGTAGGACACGGCTTCGAGCGACGTCAGATCGTATTTCGGGCGGTCCGGATGTTCGATGATCTGCCACGCGATCGTCGGTACGCCGCCGGCGGATGTCACTTTCTCGCGTTCTATCAGCTGCATTGCGCGCGCCGGTTCGAAGCGGCGCATCATGACGATTTTCGAACCCGTCGCCAGCGAGGGGCACAGGATCGCGTGCGTGCCGGTCGTGTGAAAGAAGGGGATGGAGATCAGCGTGGCGCGCTGGATGTTCGGATCTGGCGTCGGCACAGGCTCGCCGCGCCGGACGAAGTTGCGCGCGCCGGCAAATTGCGCGGCGAGAATGGCGCAGGTCGAATTGCGATGCGTCTGGATCGCGCCCTTCGAATTGCCGGTCGTGCCCGACGTGTAGAGGATCGAAGCGTCGTCGTCGGGATCGACCGTCACGGACGGCAGCGCGCGCTCCGGCAGATTTTTCCAGTCGTTCGGCGCGCCGACGATCGATTCGAAGGCGATTGCGCCAGCAGGCGCAGCGCGCGTCACGACGATTTTCTCGAGCGCCGGGCATTCGGCGACATGCGCTTCGATGCGCGCAAACCGGTCGCCGTCCGCGATCAGCGCTTTTGCGCCGGAATCCTTGAGACCGTAGAGCAATTCCTCGCCTGACCACCAGCCGTTGAGCGGCGTCGCGATCGCACCGATGAGGACCGAGGCGAAAAAGGAAACCGGCCATTCCGGCAGGTTGCGCATGACGATAGCGACGCGATCGCCTTTCCCGACGCCTTGCGCGCTCAACCATTCGGCGAGCGCGAGCGCCGCACGAGAAAACGATTCGAACGAAATCCGTTCGTCCTCGTGCACGAGAAAGATCTTGTCGCCGTGCAGCCGACCCGCTGCGAAAACCTCCCGCAATGTCGGCGGCGCGTTTTTCCAGACGCGCATTGGGCGACCGCGAACGACCGCATCTGTCATTTCGAAGGGCGAGCCGGGCCCCGTCAGGATTTCGTGCGCACGCGCGAGCGAGACTGCGGGCCATGAGGCGGGGATGTCGGTCATGACGCCGCCTTCAGATGGTAGCGCCGCCGTCGACGACGAAATTCTGGCCGGTCACAAAGCTTCCGGCCTTCGACGCGAGGAATACCGCACAGCCGGCAATTTCGTCGGGTTCGCCGATTCGTTTCAGCGCCGCGCCTGCGGTCGAACGCTTCAATGTTTCGGGATTGTCCCACAGCGCCTTGGCGAAATCGGTCTTGATGAGACCCGGCGCAATGCAGTTCACCCGCACGTTGTCTGCGCCGTATTCGACAGCCAGATTGCGCGCGAGCTGCATGTCGGCCGCCTTGGAAATGCAATAGGCGCCGATCACTGGCGAGCCGCGCAGACCGCCGATCGAGGAGACGATCATGATCGAACCGTCCTTTCGCGCGCGCATTTCGGGCACGACCATCGAGATCAGCCAGTTGTTGGCGATGATGTTGTTCTCGAGGATCTTGCGGAAGGCGTCGTCAGAAATCTGCGCGAGCGGGCCGTAGTAGGGATTGGCGGCTGCGTTGCAGACGAGAATATGAATGTCGCCGAACGCCTTCTTGGTCTCGTCGACAAGGCGCTGCAACTCTTCCTTCGAGGAAATGTTGGCGGGGATCGCGATGGCGCGGCCTTCGCCGTATTTCGCATTGATTTCCTTCGCCACCTCGTTGCACGGCGCAGCCTTGCGCGAGGAAATCACGACGCGCGCGCCGTGCTCGGCCATGCGCTCGGCAATTGCTTTCCCGATACCGCGTGAAGATCCGGTGATGATGGCGGTCTTGCCGGTGAGATCGAACAGTTCCATGCGGCGTTTCCTCGTGGTTCTCATTGTTGGGACCGGTCATTGCGAGGTGAGCGAAGCAATCCACCTACCGACCTGATGCGGGGATGGATTGCTTCGTCGCTTTGCTTCTCGCAACGACGGTTTGGTTCTTCGTCACATCAGGGGCGTCAGGCGCCGGCTCTCTTGGCGAAGGTCCACGAGGCTTCCGCCAGCGGACCGATGCGTTTGATCGTTTCCTTCGCCTGCGCGCTCGCGGCGGTGCCGTCGCGGACGCGGCCGGCGATGCCCTGCAGAATGCCGACGAGCCGGAACAGATTGTAGGCGAAGTACCAGTCGAGTTTGGGCAGGCCCGGCCGGTTTGTCGCCTTGCAGTAGATGGCGACCGCATCCTCCAGCGAGGGAATGCCGAGGGTCGCGATATCGACGCCGCCGAGCCCGCTGCGCCCATCCGGCGGCAGGAGCCACGAGCACAGGAAGTAGCTGAAATCCGCGAGCGGATCGCCGAGCGTCGCCAGCTCCCAGTCGAGTACGGCGACGACCCTGTTGGCGTCCT